>NZ_JBNDHT010000001.1:0-137913 GCF_056755115.1 Rhizobium sp. SVR5-2C
AGATCGCCCAACTGCGCTGGGCTCGTCGTCGATGGATTGGGCTCTCCGCTTTGTGGTGGCGACTGACGCAAGGGCGCCACCTCGCTTTCCGAAAACTCGTTTGACATTGAATCCTCCCATGCATGGTTAACGGCGGCTGCCATATCCCGCGAACTATCGACTGGAAGATTTGTTCCTCCTCGGTGATATGGTTTGTGGAACCTCTCCCTGCGGCCCTTTCTGATCACGAAGCATCCTAAGGGGAACTCGTTGATCGAGCGATTTGAACTTGCATACTCTCCCTGCGCGATCATCAATGCCGCGCCCCCGCGCGGCACGCGAGCTGCTCCACGCGGCATTTAATTGCGTGGAAGCTCGTGGCAAGCATGCTAGATAGATCTTCCTCTGGATCGCTCCCGTCTCCGTGAGCTGAACCATGATCTCCTGCGATGGATGGCTTCGTCGCCATCAGGGTGTCAGTCACTCATGTGCAAGGAGACGAGCTCGCGGCCCCTCTCCTCTGACCGTCATAGCGCCATCGATTATAAGAGTGTCGATGAGCTGCATTGCTCCTCTCCCTTCCGCCGCAATTAAGCTACGCCAGGGTCCGCAAGAAAGCCCGGCGACAGCCGGGCTTTCGCAGATTCCCAAACCGGGAATCATGGTCCTCAATATCTCCATCACCGTCGGAGGATTTGCTTCCCCGCTGAAAGAGACAAGGCATATGGTCATCGCAGCAGGCCGGATTTCCTTTTGCCGCACCGGAGTTCCTGTGGCCTGATGGGGGCCCGCTGATCTGCCTATTACAATGATCGGCAAGGATAGCGCGGGCTGATATCCACCAGCCTGTTCAATCCGAGACTTTCCTGAAGCTGTAGGAACAAGTTCCCGGGTTCTTTGTTCGAATGGCTGCACAAAGGAGAAACCCGATGCGATCGATTGTTTTGATGGCCGCCGGTCTTATGGTGGCAACATCTGCCTTGGCGCAGTCTGCGGCGGAAAAATCTGGCGTCAATTCGGCGCTGGCAATCCCTCCCAAGACTGAGGACTTCGTCAAAGAAGTCTCGATGAGTGACATGTTCGAGATCGAGTCGAGCAAACTCGCGCTCGAGCGAGCGGATGAAGCCACGAAGGCGTTTGCTCAGCAAATGGTTCAGGATCACCAGAAGACGACAGCCGAGCTGAAGGGACTTATCGACAGTGGCAAAGTAAAGGCAATGCCAGCTACTGCTATGTCGGACGGTCAGCAGGAAACCCTTAACAAGCTCAAGAAACTTGAGGGAGCAGATTTCACGGAGCAATATCACGACGATCAGGTCGACGCGCACGAGGATGCTGTCGACGTCTTCAAGCGTTACGGGAATGAAGGCGACAACCCGGATTTGAAAGCCTGGGCCGCAAAGACCGTTCCCGCACTGGAACATCACCTTCAGATGGCCGAGGATCTGGAAAAGAAATGAAGATGCTTCACCTTTGACAATCACAAAAACAGCCGCCTCCAGGCGGCTGTTTACTGATGCATGGCCAAAGCAAACTTCCGACGCGACACCCCCCGTGGCGCAAGGCTGAAGCCAAATTGAACGCGGTGACGGTCACTAGGTCAACGATCGAGGTTCAGCTCCGTTCTCTAGATGAGATCCAAATGATGGGATGACGCTAGCGCTATTGTCGAACTAGCGGGACACCGCCGTAGAGCACTCGTTCCATGACGATACATTAGCCGAAACCAGCTTCGTCTCACCCATCGATTGACTTGCGTGAATTCAGAAGGCCCGCTCCGGTTCCGAAGTCGCTCTCCTGCGAAGGCGACAGGCACGCTAAATCCTCTCTCCCTGGCAGGATGAGGCACCGACTCTGGTCGGCGAATAACTGTAGGCAACCGCCGCATTTCCACGCGTCACTCACATCCAGGTAGGCTCAGTCGCCTGATGGATCGGCTGGGTCTATTCGATGCCGAAGGCAGGAGACTGGCGTTTCAGATAGGCCGAGCTGATTGCAGTCCGGGCGACGCGGAACGGCTATCCTGTTGCGGCGCATATCGCGCAACCATCTCATCGCAGAATTGGGCGAACTCCTCCGGGACCAAGGGGGGGCTCGTGTGGTGTGGCGCTATACCCCGATGTTCGGGTGTAAAACAGAATGTCGCCGTCACGTCAAAATCTTCGAGAGCACGCATCTGCCTGTCAAACCAGTCCAGCGCATTCGGACGAAAGCGGTCAGCCCACGACAAGCCGGTGCGAACAGATTTGACACCAAGGCGCTTCATCCAAGCGACAGCATTGTCAAGCCTCGGATCTTCGAAGCGGAACCATTGCACGAGACCCAGTTCGGGAGTGTGTTGGGCGAACTCATCGAGGGCGGGCTTTGGCGCACCGTCCTCGCGAAGAAGGCCCATATAGAAATGGCGATAATAGGAGGAGCCTTCCGCCTCGCGATGTCGTGTTGTTGCTTCCCAGGCTTTGGGAAGATCGTAGAGGCTGTACCATTGGCATCGCTCGACTTTGCCTTTCAACAATTCGGCCGTTCGCTTTAGCCCCCACAGCTGAACTTCCTCTGCCCCGAAGGTCGACACGCCGACCTCAGTGACCCAGATCGGGAGATCGGTAACACCTCGAATTGCATCGATCTTCTGGGGCCATTCGTGAATCTGCCACAGGTTCCAATCAAGCGGAAAGCCGTGGATTGCCACGGCATCGACATGGTCGAGCACGCCGTAATCTCTCATGCGCGTCATGAAGCCGGGATCAATTGGAGATAACCCGCCGAGGACTTTTGTGAGGGCCGGATTTCGTGTTGCGATCGCGTCGGCCGCAAGAATAGCCATTTGAGCGAAGCGGCTCCAATCCGGGTCGAATTCCGGATCCCAATGAGATTTGTTGTTCGGTTCGTTCCAGATCATTGCGGCCTCGATCATGTGTTTTTCCCCCGCTGCTCTAAGAGACGATTTCGTTGAGTGTCACGACCTTAGCGCCCCAGTCCCCAGCGACCACCACAGTGATGGACGCCGGCGCGATGTCGAATTTCGGCCAGGCGTCGACCGAAAGGCCAAGGACATGGCAGACTGCCGCTTTGATGACATCCGCATGCGAAACGAGAGCTATCCTGGGGCCATGCCCGCTGCTCGTCAGGGTTTCAATCAGTTCCAGAACTCGCCGCTGAACGTCCAGCATCGTTTCACCCCCGGGCGTGCGCACTAGGCTGCGAACGGTGTTCCATCGGCACCAGTGAGGATCCCCATCGAGCGCCTCGAATGTCTGCCCCGACCAGCTGCCGAAATTCACCTCATCTAGTGCTTCAGTGATCTGCGGTGGCCCGATGGCAGACGCTGATGCGATTGCCTCGGCCGTTTGCCGGGTGCGATCCCGCGGACTGGTGTAGATGGCGGTTAGATGCTCGCCTCTCATTCGCTCTCCGAGACGCCGAGCCTGCTCCAAGCCGGCAGCGCTGAGCGAAACGCCCTCGCATCTGCCGGCCAGAAAGCTTCCGACACTGTCGTGTGCCGCATGGCGCACCAAAAGAAACGTGGCGCTCATTGCGCGGCTCCGCGCAGAATATCCTCCTGATCGTCGATGAATTCCTGTGTCCGGCGATGCGCCTCATGGTCTGTGAATTGTTGAGGCGGAGATTTCATGAAGTAGCTCGCAGGGCCGGTCAGAACACCACCGATGCCGCGATCGAGCGCCAGCTTGGCGCATCGTACCGCGTCTATGACCACGCCGGCGGAGTTGGGAGAGTCCCAGACTTCCAGTTTGAGTTCGGCATTGAGGGGTACGCCACCGAAGGTCGTGCCTTCGACCCGGATATAGGCCAACTTCCTGTCTGCAAGCCACGGGACATAGTCGCTGGGCCCGACGTGCACGTCGTTGGCGGCAAGTGGAATATCAAGCTGGCTCGTCACGGCCTGTGTCTTTGAAATCTTCTTCGACTCCAGCCGTTCGCGTTCCAGCATGTTCAGGAAATCAGTGTTGCCACCGAAATTCAGCTGGTACGTCCGATCGACTCTGACGCCGCGTTCTCGGAAGAGATTTACGAGCGCCCGGTGGATGATTGTTGCTCCCACCTGGCTTTTTATATCGTCGCCAATGATCGGAAGGCCGCGATCGGCGAACTTCTGTTGCCATTCAGCCGTTGAAGCTATGAAGACCGGAATGCAGTTGATGAAGGCGCAACCAGCATCGAGGGCCTGCTCCGCGTACCACTTGGCAGCCTTTTGGGAACCGACGGGAAGGTAACATACGAGCACATCGGTTTCGTTTTCGCGAAGGATGTTAGCCACGTCGGCGACGGGTTCGCGGGCCTCTTCGACTATATCCTCCAGATACTTGCCAATTCCGTCCAGCGTTGGGCCGCGCCTCACTTCGACCCCTGTCGGAGCGATGTCCGCAAAACGCTCGGTATTGTTCGGTTCGGCATAGATTGCTTCCGCCACGTCGCGGCCCACCTTGGAGGCGGCGATATCAAAGGCGGCCGATATCTTGATGTCCCTCACATGGTAACCTCCAAGATCGACATGCATCAGGCCGGGCACCGGTTCATTGCCCAGTACATCGCGGTAATAGGTCAATCCTTGGACGAGCGACGACGCGCAATTACCAACCCCGACCAGACCGACACGAATTTCTCTCGAGCCCATGTCATACTCCAAGCATCTACAATGCTTGCCCAAACAGATTGCAGCGTCATCTGTTCCCAAAGACCTGATGGTTAATTCTGCGAACCGCCAACGACGATCATGTCAGGAGCTCGCAATGAGATGGAGAACCGTCCGATGCTGGTCTACGGCGATATCAGGCGCATTGAACGACCGGCGACAGTATGCGCCGCTCTTGCTGCTGCGATGGTTGCTTGCACAAGAATGCCGCCAGGATTGCAACGCCATGCAGCGCTGGTCAGAGCCTTCATCGCCACGGGCGAGCTGGTCCAGGGATTGGCCGATCAAGAGTTCGAGAGGAAAGGGGCCGATGATGTGTCGAAGGTCCAGGAAGCCGGCGCGAGGCTCTTGCTGACGCATGCTCAAGCCGTCATGCAATCGTGGCAAAACAATTTCGGCGGAGAATTGCTGCTTGCGAATGCCTGGAAAAGCCTTCTTGAGCACCTGGACAGCGGTGAACCCGTTCAGATGAAGGAGACCGAAGGTTTTGCCTTTTACGCTCTTTATCCAGAAAGCTACCTTCAAGCCGCTCTCAGCTCGCAACTCACATCTAACACGGTTGTCATCGGCCTTCGAAGCATCGGGGTCACCCTGGCTGCCCTGGTCGCCGCCGCCTTGGGCTCGGGCCCAGCTTTTTCATTGCGGCCGACTGGACATCCCTTTCAGCGGCGCATGCAGGTCACGGCGGAGCTTTCCGGCCGTATCCTCGCGGATCCGGAGAGCAATTTTGCCATCGTAGACGAAGGACCGGGCCTATCCGGAAGCTCGTTCGGGAGTGTCGCCGATTGGTTGGAAGCGCATGGAGTGAAACCTCACAGGCTTCATTTCTTCCCGAGTCACGCCGGGGAACCGGGGCCGCGGGCGAGTACAGACCAACGCCAGCGCTGGAGAGAACGGGCAAGATATGTTGTCAGCATGGACGATGTCATCATCCGGTCGCCGAAGCCAGTGCGAAACCTTCAGACATGGGTGAGCGAGCTTGTGGGGGTTGAAGGCGTTTCTTGGCAGGATCTATCGGGTGGGGTTTGGCGTGGCATCCACTATGCGAAGCCCGGCGATTGGCCGCCGAGCCATATCCAGATGGAGAAACGCAAATTCCTCATGCGGGCTGGGGACCAATCCTGGCTTATCAAATTTGCCGGCCTATCCGATGCGGGTTCGACCAAGGCGCGAAGAGGCACCTTGCTTAACGAGGCAGGATTCACACCCGATATCGTCGGTGCATGCTACGGATTTACAGTCGAAAGATGGGTGAGAGGAACGCCTGCGGATGCCGCTGACCTGGACAGATCGAACATCATCGATCAGCTGGCCCGGTATCTCGGTTTCCGCGCCCGCCATATGTCTGCCCCGAACAGCGGCGCGTCCCTCGATGAGCTATGCCATATGGCTGTTTTCAACGTCGAGAAAGCCCGTGATAGCGAAGCGGCGGGCAAGCTTCGTCAGCTGATCGGCAATCCGGATCGGCTGGTGCGTCGATTGCGCCGCATCGATAGCGACAATCGGTTTCACAGGTGGGAATGGCTGGTCACGGCAACCGGTCAGCTGCTGAAAACCGATGCTCTTGACCACAATTGCGCTCATGACATGATCGGTTGCCAGGACGTGGCTTGGGACGTCGCTGGCGCGTGCGTGGAATTTGACCTTTCAGCGGTTGAGCGCGACCGCCTTGCGGACATCGTTTCGCAGCATGCAGATTGTGACTTGAGAGATGATCTCCTCACCGCCTTTGAAGCCTGTTATCTCGCCTTCCAGATTGGCCTGTGGACGGGAGCACGAAATGGCATTCCCAGGGCTGAGACAGCGAGGATCGACAAAGCCGCGGAAAGCTATCTGCGGCGCTTGCAACTGTTACTTAGCGGCTAACCTTTCAGGTTCCTCTCCGCAGGTGTGGTTCAAGTTGTCGTTCCACTGGTTTGACCTCTGTGCTCCCGCCGGGACTTTCTGCTGGCGGACCGTATCAACTTGACCGAGGCTTTCCCAATTCCCGGGAGTTTCAGGAGATCCGCATCGCTCATGGATGCCGCCTCTGCCAATCGCCGGATACCATTCGCCGCAAGCGCCCGCGCCACCCACCCAGGAAGATAGCTGGTGACTGGAGGATCCCTATTATCCTTTTGACCGGTTTTCATACTGCTTTGAGACGACCGCGGCATGCTGATCATGCCTCACCAGCTAATGAACGAACCGAACAACCCAAGGGCCTATTGGTTCCCGCATTCCATTGAATACTTGCTGGCGCGGTTTCGGCACCGTCGAGGGCGGCGCGATCGGGCCGGATCAAAACCGTGCATAGCCCGAACCTACGGGGCGGGCGCCTCGACTTGCCGCCTGGCCGAGTGGCAGCAGACAGTCTCTGCGTAGCTGCTTCAAGTGAGAGCCTAACTCAAGCCTCACTCGATCATCACTATCGCACCCAGTTCCTAACGGCGTTATAACTTGGGTGGGCCTGCTGCTGCCAGTACCACGCGGCGAAGGTGACCGGTCGATGGCCTCCGGGGCTTCGCTGATCCAGCGGCGGGATCGTTGTGAAAGGTGCCAAGGTCTGAGGACGTGGAGGGTGGCGGCTCGTTCGCCATGTCGGCTGGAACTTTTGAGGGCGCAGGCGGTTCCGGCTAGGAAAGCGTAAAAATAGAGGAGAAGCAGATGAGCGGCTCGAAGACCACGACAAACCACGACGAGATTCGCAGGTGGGCAGAGGAGCGGGACGGACATCCCGCTGTCATCAGAACGAAAGGCAAGGGCGGAGTTCTTCGCATTGATTTCCGAGAGCCCGAAGAAGAATTCGACGAGATCGAATGGGATGAGTTCTTCAAGATATTCGATCAAAACAAACTCGCCTTCCTCTATCAGGAAAAAACGCAGGACGGGAGCACCAGCCGCTTCAACAAGTTTGTCGAACGCACCTGAGCCGCACGCGTGAGCGGACGAAATGAGCCCCTGGAAGTCGAACTCGGAACTGAGCTGTTCATATGCTCCACCAGGTTTGACGCAGGAAGCGCACCTGGACCGTTGTGGAGATAACGCCGACACGGGAGATTTCCCGGTCGGGAGGGGCCGACTTGTTGACCCGCTTCACTTGATGGAATTGGCGAAAAGGTCGCTAACGTCGACAAAATCTTACGCGATTTTCGGCGGTGGATCGGCCGCAAATGGGCGCTGGCCGCGACGTACGAGATAGACTTCGCGCTCGGGGTTTTGCTGGATGACAAAACCGGAACTGCGCAGCATGGCTTCGATCGCGGCCTTGTTTGGAATGAACCAGTTTGTCGGGTCGTTGGAAAACCGTTCCTCGACGAAGAAGAGCTTCGGATAACCCGGCTGCTCAAAGATTCGCCATTCGGAAAAGTCGTAATCGTGTTGCAGCTCCGGAATGGTCACATCGCCGCGCTGCAGGCACTGGAAGAGCATCGTGTCGCCGACGACATGCTCGTAAAGCAGGTCGAGTGCCAGCATCGGATGGCGCAGGTGATAGAGCACACCCATGAAGACAACGAGGTCGAAGCGCTGCCCAAGCTTGGCGACATCATAGACGGACATGAGCCGGAACTCGATTTCAACGCCGGCATGATCGGCCGCGAATTCCGCCTGGCGCAGATAATGAGGATCGGTGTCGATTGCGACGACCGTCCCTGCGTTGCGCTTTTTCATTTCCAGCGAGTAGAAGCCGGCGTTGCAGCCGATATCCAGCACGCTGCGCCCCTCCAGATCTTCCGGCAGGACGTGTTTGAAGCGAGCCCATTTGAACGCCGGATAATCGCCCAGGAAATGGTTGGGAGCCGTTTCGATGCCCCCTATACGCATGTTGTGGAACCAGGGGCCGAGTTCCTTGATCTCGCGCTCCAAATCGTCCTTTCTCGAAAATTTCACCTCCATGATGATGCCCCTGGCGCGACGGAGGCAGGTCGGGTGATATCCAGCCGTGGGCGCTTTATGTTCCTGCGCGCGGGGTGATTCGACAGGATGTGGCGGAACCAGGCAATAGTGTGCTCCAGCCCTTCAGCAAGCGGAATCTTCGGCTCCCAGCCGAGTAGTTGGCGGGCTCTTGTGATGTCCGGCCGGCGGCGCTGCGGATCATCGGCCGGCAGCGGCATGTGAATGAGCTTGGAACGTGTGGGAACCATCGACTGCACGAGGTCCGCGAGTTCCGCGATTGTGAATTCCCCGGGATTGCCGACATTGACCGGCACCCCCGGATTCGGCTGCACATTCATGAGTCGAGTGAGTCCATCCAGGAGATCGGAGATATAGCAGAACGATCGGGTCTGTTCGCCGCTGCCATAGATCGTCAAGGGCTCATTGCGCAAAGCCTGAACGATGAGGTTGGAGACGATTCGGCCATCGCTCGGCTGCATGCGCGGGCCATATGTGTTGAATATCCGGACGACACGGGCATCCACCTTTCCAGCCCTGAGGCTATCGAAGCAGAGCGCCTCGGCCGCACGCTTTCCTTCGTCATAGCAGGCACGCGGGCCCGTGCAATTGACATGACCCCAATAGTCTTCTCTCTGCGGGTGCACTTCGGGGTCGCCATAAACCTCGCTTGTCGACGCCTGCAGCAAGGATGCACCATCTCTTTCAGCGAGCCGAAGCAGATTTCCCGTTCCGCTGACGCTGGTCATCATGGTGTGGATCGGGTCTGCCTGATACTGCGGAGGAGACGCGGGGCAAGCGAGATTGTAGATCTGGTCCACCTTCTCGTCGATCGCGATCTCGTCGCAGATATCCTGCTCGATCATGGTGAAGGCGGGATGGTTGTGCAGGGGAAGGACATTAGCCGGGAAACCCGTCAGATAGCTATCGACGCAGATCACCCGGTCCCCGCGCGCAAGCAGCGCATCGCAGAGATGCGAGCCAACGAAGCCGGCGCCGCCGGCCACGACGACGGTTTTCCCCTCGAAAGCCTGTGTTTTATGCAGCATCCACCAATCTCCTCAATTTCAAACCGACACCCGTGGGCTCTTGAGCGGTGCTTCCCTGTCAAAGTGCAGCGCGTTGCCGAAAAGCGTGCGTGCGAATTCGCGCGCCCTGGCAACGCCGGTGTGGCTATTAATCACCCGACGGTACGCTTCGCTCGCAAGCGCACTCCTTGCCTTCGCATCCATGCCGCTCAATGCCGAGACGACATCGCTGGTCTGACAGGCAATGATGGCGGCTTGCCCGTGCGGCAGGAGTTCGTCCAAGCCGGGCCAGAAATCGCTGATGATTGGCGTTTCGCAGGCGGCGGCTTCGAAGAGACGGACGCTCGGCGACCATCCCGCCGCGATCATCGCGGCGCGGGTCACGTTCAGCGTAAAACGTTGGCGGCTATAGAAGCTCGCGTGCTCCTCAGGCGGCAGGTGCTCGATGCGCTCGACATTCGCCGGCCAATCGATCCCTTCCGGATATTGCGGTCCGGCAACGACGAAGCGCATCTGCGGCAGCTGCCGCGCCGGCTCGATCAACAGCTGCCGCAACGCCGGCTGACGGTCGGGGCTATAAGTGCCGAGATAACCAAGGTCCCACAAAGGCTCTTCGCCTGTGTTGCGGTAAAGCTCCGCATCAACTGAACAATAGAGCGCTCCCGCACGCCGGGCGCCGTAGCTCGTCTCCAGCCGGTCAAGGACCTTGCCGCCGGAGAAGGATAAATACATGTCGAAGAGCGGAATCTGACGTCGCGCCAGATATTCCTCGTCACCGCGATCGAGCTTGGCGAGCGTCACGGGCGTGTCTATGTCGTAGAAGCAGAGCTGCGCCGGATCGAGCGCCGCAACTGCATCGATGACCGCAACGCCTTCGGGCACATAGGAACCGATGATGACGGCATCGGCCCTGCGTAGCCGCTCAGCGAAATCCTCGATCAGTCCTTGCACACTGCTGTAATAGGCGAGCTCGCAGAAGTTGGGCTCGGGGAGATCACGATTGCCGGAATACCAGGGAACGTCCCGTTCAAGGAACAGGACATTGTGCCCTTCCGCCCTCATACCGCGGAGCAGTGCGCGAAACGTCGAGGCGTGACCGTTGCCCCAGGATGAGGAGAGTGAAAGGCCAAGGACGACAACGTTGAGCGAACGCGTCATTCGGCCGCCTCCGCTTTGTGGGTGCGCGACCGGAAGATGCGATCAGCCTCCTCGGCGCGGTGCCCGTAGGTGTGCTCTCTCAGCACCCGGGCGAGCGCCCGTTTGCCGATCTCCTGCGCTTGCGCTCGGGTGAGCGCCCTCAGGATTCCCGCAACCTCCTGGCCATCCCGGGCGACGAGGATCTCCTCATCGGGCTTCAGGAATAGCTCGATACCCTCCCAAAGATCGGTGATCAGGCAGGCCCCAGCCCCCGCCGCTTCAAAGACGCGTGTCGCTGGCGAAAAGCCGTTCTCTGCCATGCTGGCGCGCGAGATGTTCAGCACCGCCTTTGGGGTGACATTGAACGCATTGTGGTCGCGCGTGGGCACATGACCGACATAGTTGACGTTTTCGGGCCATGCCCTGTCCTGCCAACCTGACCCCCCAAGCAGGAAAGTGTGTCGAGACAGCCGCGCCGCCGGTTCCAGAAAGAAGGTTTCGACGCGCGCTTCGCGGTCCGGCAGCCGGTTGCCGAGAAAAGCGAGGTCGGCTTCAAAACGTCGATCGGCTGCGACGCGATGATGGGTTTCAGGGTCGAGGGCATTGTAGATCGCAATGCACTCCCGGGCGCCGAGGGAGCGATAAGCTTCGACCACGGGGTCGCCGCCACCATAGGTCAAGACCAGATCGAGCGCGGGAAGCGAGAGGCGCAAAGGATGGTCGGGTGCAGCGCGTAGTTCGGCGAGCGTCGCGGGGGCATCGACGTCCCAGAATATCTTGAGCGCCCCGGGGCGAGCCGAGTGCATCACCTCCTGCAGCAGCAATTCGTCTTCAAAACCAACGCCGCTCGCCTTGATGACGATGTCGGCAAGCCGGGCTTCTTCGGCAACATGCTTCAATGCGACAATGCTGCCCTCGTAGACCACGACGTTGCACCACTCAGGCGGATCGATGTCGCGGTTTTTCTGCCTGTCATAGACATCCGGCTCATAGAAGGTGATCTCATAACCTTTGGCTGCGAGAGCGCGCAGCAATCCGCGGTAATAGGTGGCTGCGCCGTTCCAATAGGCGGAGACGATGCTGGATCCGTAGAAGGCTATCTTCATTCTGCCTCCTCCCTAGAAAGGAGTTTGTTTCGAACACGGTCCGACCCCTCGGTGCCGAGAATCGCAAGAAGCTCATCGACGCGATGCCGGCAGGTGTGGCGTGCGCGAATTGTCTCAAGGCCGGATCGCACCAGTTCGTCGGCGAATGCCGGGTCGGAAAGCACATCCTTGAGCAACCGCGTCATCTGGGCGCCGTCGCGCGCAAAGAGAAAATCCTGATTGTCTCGGAAGAGGTTTTCGGCGTCGTCCCAGGGCGCGGAGATCAACGGGATTCCGCAGGCGAGCGCCTCGAATACCCGGATTGTCGGAATGCCGGGCAGCGCCTCAACGTAGGGTCGGCGAGGAATGTGGATGCTGACGCGATTTTCCGCAAAGGCTCGCGGAACCTCGGCATTGGCGATCCACCCGCCATAGTCGATCCTCGCGCGCTTCAATGCCTCGCGTGCGCTTTTAGGGTAGCGTACGCCTTGAACTGTTGTCTTAAGCTGCAGGGCCTGAGCAGGCTCGATCAGGAAATGACCAATCTCAGCGCTACGCTCGTCATCACCCCAGTTTCCGATCCAGATCAGATCGCCGCTCTTTTCGACCTCCGGCATCGGACGGAACAGCTCGGCGTCCGCAGCCTCGTGCCAGGTGAAAACGCGCCTTCCCCAACCCGCTCGAAGATATCGCCGTCGCAGCGCTTCGCCAAAAGCGAGGGTAAGATCGTAATCGGCAAGCTCAAGGCGGGCAATGTCGCGTTCGGCCGACACAGCCCGATGGTGCGTGTCGTGGAACAGCAGGGTGAAACTGCCCCCATTGCGCCGCACACGACCAAGCCGAGCAACGAGCTTCGGATCTGTCCATTCGTGCACGATCACGACATCTGCATTCGCTACGGCTTCCTCGTGATCGAAGTTCGTTCCGTAGATCGTCGATCGTAGAGTCGGGAAGCTTCTGTGGAATGCATCTACGGCACCAGGTCCCTCCTCAGCCATGAGGTGCTCGCGGCTCCAGGCGCCTTCGGGTTCCAAGGCGAATGCCTCATGGCCACGCCTCACGAGATCGCGCATCACGCCCCGCAGGAAATGCGCGTTGCCGTGGTTCCAGTCCGAAATCAGCGAGTGGGTATAGAAGAGAAACTTCATGTGCTAGCCCGCCGGGATACGTGTGTTGGCCATGGCTAGCGCGTAGACGCGCAAAATGGCTTCGCATTGGGCCGCAGGCGAAAACTGACCGGAGCGCCGCTGCGCAAGAAACCCGAGACCGGTCCGCATGTCCTCGTCTGCGGTCAAACAATCGATGGCATCTGCAAAGCTTGCCGGATCGTGCGGATCGGCAAAAAGCGCGGCTCCGTTCCATAACTCGCGGTAGATCGGAATGTCGGCAAGCACCAATGCAGCGCCCGTTCGCGCCGCTTCAAGCGCCGCCAGACCGAACGGCTCGTAGAGTGAGGGGGAAACGACAATCCCGGCGCGCGCCATCAGCGCTACCGTCTCGGGATAGGATCGTTCGCCGAGATGTTCGGCGTGGCCTATCGTAAGGTGTTGTCCTGCAGGGCCCTCAACCGGACCCGCCATGACGATACGGCGGTTGGTGATCGACGCGACCCGATCGAGCAATGCGCCGTTTTTGCCCTCGTCCCACCATCGGCCGGCGGCAAAGACGAAATTCTCCCTGGCGGTCGGCGCGGCCGAAAGCCACGTGCAGTTGTGCACGATTTCAAGGTTGGGGATCGCTCCGTAGCAGCGTGTCAACGCCCCCGCGTGGCTCCGGCTCGGTGCAATCACAATGTCCGCACAGTCAAATCCTCTCCGGTTTCGTTCCGCCTGCCACGACCAGTCAGCCGAGGGGCGAGTCCCGCGCATAGCCTCAAACCAGGTGACGACGCAGGAATGCGACACTGCAACGATAGGGACGTCGGAGACGAGACCCGCCGCCTGGGACGGGAGGTTCAGATGCAGGAGATCGACCATATGCTTGTCGGCCAGTTCCCTCAGGAGCCCGGGAATGACGTCGAGGTGGTCCTCGCGGTCCGTCATCCAGTCCAGCGGCGCGTCCAGCCAGATGCATGGCCCAATTGCGGTCGCCTCCCGCATCTGTTGCGTCGAGAGACGTGGTCCCAGACCGGCGAATACCGTCTCCACGTTCGCTTCCTTCAGCGCTCGAGCGAGGTCCATGGCATAACGCCGGAGCCCACCAATCGCATCAATCGTCATGAGAATGCGCCGGGGGCGCGGTCGCTGCTGGGACAAGCAAGGAACAAATCCTGGCAGCGGAGAGGTTCTGTCGTGCATCAATTCGGTCACGCCGTCAGCCTCCTTGCGCGCTCAGTTCGTGTCGCACCGAAACGATGTTCGACGAGCCAGTCGTGCAGGTCTCGCAAACCATCTACCCATGACGTCTGCGCTCTCCAGCCGAGCGTCTCGTGAAGCAACCGGGTATCGGCGACAAAAAACAATTGATCGCCAGCCCTCCATTGCCTGTGAGATGTCTTGAGCGCGCGCCCCGTCAGGAGTTCGATCTCGCGCAGAAGGATCTGGATGCTGACGGCATTGTGCGGACCGCCGCCGAGATTAAACGCCCTGCCCTTCACGCGGTTTATCGACGCCAGCAAGGCGCGGTAGGCAGCGACGGCATCGTCCACGTGGAGGATGTCCCGCATTTGTTTGCCGCTGCCGTAGATCGAGATCGGTTCGCCCTGCAGCGCGCGAATGAGGAAATGCGCCACCCAACCCTGATCCTCCGTGCCGAATTGCCGGGGGCCATAAATGCAGCTCATCCTTAGAACCGCCGTCGGCAGTCCGTAGGACTTCGCGTAGTCCAGCACATACTGGTCAGCGACACCCTTTGAGCAGCCGTAAGGCGTGCAGAAATCGAGGTTGCGTTCTTCGCTCACGCCGTACGCGCGAAGTTCCTCGTCAGCGGGGATATAGCGGTCGTTCAGCTCGATTATCGGCATGCCTTCGAGGCTGCCATAGACCTTGTTGGTGCTGGCGAAGATGACTGGAGCGTTGCGACCGGCCTTGCGGACGGCCTCCAGTACGTTGAGTGTTCCGCGGGCATTGGTCTCGAAGTCGTCGATCGGGTGAGCGAGGCTCGTAGTGACCGCCGTCTGTGCAGCGAAATGGAATACACATTTGGCATCCGCGAATGCCGCTTCGATGCTGCGCAAATCGCGAACATCCGCAAGCACGGGATGGACGCGATCCCCGTGGTGATCTTTAAGCCACTGCAGGTTCTGGTCGACACCCGGTCGGCTCAGATTGTCGAGCAGGATGACGTCCTCGCCGTCGTTCAGATAGCTGTCGGCAATGTTGCAGCCGATGAAGCCGCAGCCACCGACGACGAGGATCGGCGCGGCGTTGCCTGCCACCGACGGGGCGGCAAGCTGGTTGACCTGCTCTGGAGTATGCGGGTTCATGACACCAGTCCCCGCTCTTCGAGTTGCCGTTTCATCTCGGCACTGCGGTCAATCGCACCGCTGCTTCGGACCCATTCGGCAAAGGGGCCGAGCGAGTTCTCGAGCCGGTGTTGTGGCTCGAATCCCAGCAGCTCACGTGCCTTCGAAATATCGGCAAAGCAGTTGCGAATATCGCCTGAGCGTGCCTTACCTAGGATTTCCGGGACTATCTCGGGCAGGCCCATGGCCTCTGCCAGGAACGTGGCGACTTCGGTGATCGTGTAGGCTTGGCCGCTGCCGATGTTGATGACATGACCAGTCGCACGGGGCTGTTCCAGTGCGAGGCGGAAACTGCGAGCCACGTCGCGTACATGCACGAAATCGCGACCCTGCCGTCCGTCTTCGAAGATCATTGGCGGCTGCCGGTTGGCCAGTCTCGAGGCGAAATTGGCCAGGACTCCGGTATAGGGATTTGAAAGCGCCTGCCCGGCACCGAAGACGTTGAAAAGGCGAAGCGCCACCGCTTCGACGCCGTAGGCTTCGCCGAAGATCAGCACCTGACGCTCCTGAGCGAATTTCGTCAGGGCGTAGATGGAGGCAAGGTCCGCTGGCTTTTCCTCATCGGTCGCGACCGGCGTCAGCGTTTCGCCGTTTGGTCCAACCGGCTCCCATTTTCCGGCCTTGATCTGCGCGCCATTGCGGCGGATGAAGCCAAGGCGGTCACCATCCAGCGTGACATACGAGCCTTCGCCATAGACGCTCATCGAGGAGGCGACGACAATGCGCTTGACGGGCAGACCGATCATGGCCTCGAGAAGGACCGCGGTACCAAAATCGTTGCTGCCGACATAGCGGGCAATTTCATACATCGATTGGCCGACGCCTACCTCCGCAGCCAGATGGATGACGCCATCGACATCCTCCAGCGCCTCGCGGACTTTAGCCTTGTCGCGAATATCGGCGCATACCAGTTCGACCTGCTTGGGAATGGCTAGCTCGGCGTCGGCGTGAACCTGGTCAATCAGCGCGTCCAGCGCGCGAACATCATAAGAGTTGCTGAGCAATTCTTCTATGACATGGCGGCCTATAAATCCGCAGCCTCCCGTGACAAGAACTCGTCGCATGGCTCATCCTAGGGTGTGAAAGAGACGACATTCCCCGGCCGAACATCACACCCTAAGCTTTGTTCCTTCATCGAGGACATCTTTTTCAATGACATCATCAATGACATCTTTGAACTCGATGTCGGTGACCGTGGAACCTGTTATCCCGGTGGAAGTTCTCGATGGGAAAGCACGATCAGTCGGGAGACAGACCGATCGTCACAAACAAGACTTGGGGCCGTTTGCCGGCAAGACAAGCACGGGACGTATCGTCCCGCCTTGGCCGCAACAGGTTGCGACGCCGGTTTCTGCCAAACTGAGGGATTATCTTATTGCCCAGCGGGTCAGGATACAAAGCGGTGTACAATTGAGTGCCGGTTGAATTGCCGCAAAGCCGCAATAGGTGTTGCTCGAGGAGGATTGTCCATGAACATCGTGACATCGGCGCAACCCTCGCGGATGAAGGCTGCGGTGGTTACTGCTGCCGGCCAGATGAGAGTGGACACCCTGCCGCTTCCCGAACCGGCGTCTGGTCAGGTGCGCATAGCGCTCGAAGGCTGCGGTGTCTGCGCTTCGAACCTCACACCATGGGCCGGACCCGAATGGATGACGTTTCCGACAGAACCCGGCGGCCTGGGACACGAAGGTTGGGGCATCATCGACGCGGTCGGGGCGGATGTCGAAGATCTTTTCGTCGGGGATCGTGTCGCCGCGCTCAGCTATCACGGCTATGCGACCCACGACCTCGCCGATAAAAATGCCGTGGTGCGGCTGCCGGACCAACTGGCTGGTCAGCCCTTTCCGGGGGAACCGCTTGGCTGCGCGATGAACATCTTTAAACGCAGCCTCATCGGAGCCGGCCAGACCGTCGCGATCGTCGGGATCGGCTTCCTGGGTGCACTGCTGACGCAGCTCGCAGTCTTGGCCGGGGCGCGCGTGATCGCCATGTCCCGCCGGCAATTCTCGCTGGACCTGGCAAAGCGCATGGGTGCGTCAGAAACTATCCCCATCGATGATCATTGGCGAATCATCGAGGAGGTCAAGGCGCTTACCGGCGGCCGCTTCTGCGACTGCGTTATCGAGGCCGTCGGCAAGCAATGGCCGCTCGATCTCGCCGGCGAACTCACGAAAGAACGCGGAAGGCTCATTGTTGCCGGCTATCATCAGGACGGCCCGCGGCAGATCAACATGCAGCTTTGGAACTGGCGGGGACTTGACGTCATCAATGCTCATGAGCGCGACCCGGCCGTTTACGTGCAAGGGATCCGCGATGCCGTTAAAGCGGTTCAGGAGGGGCTGTTTGACCCCTCAGTTCTTTATACGCACCACTTTCCGCTGGAGCGGCTGGGCGAGGCGCTCGATATGACGCGCGACCGGCCCCATGGATTTCTCAAGGCATTGGTGATGTACGCGTGAATAAGATTTCAAAGGCCGAAAGGCTTCGCGGCGATACCCGCCCGACGCGTCTGGGATTTCTGGGCGTCGGCTGGATCGGCCGTCTCCGCATGAAGTCGCTTCTGGAAACTGGCCTGGTCGATGCCGTCGCAATTTGCGACCCATCGGCGGAGATGGCGGAGGAAGCACGCAAGCTGGCTAAATCGGCCGAGGTCGTTCCTTCTTGCAACGCTTTGCTGCAGCATGGCCTCGACGGAATGGTCATTGCAACCCCAAGTGCCTTGCATGCAGAGCAAGCGATCGAAGCCCTCAGTCGCGGCATCGCGGTCTTTTGCCAGAAGCCGCTCGGCCGCTCGAAAGACGAAGTGGCGGCAGTCATTGCAGCTGCACGAGCGGCCGACCGGTTGCTGGACGTCGATTTATCTTATCGCCACACAGCCGGCATGCGCCGCATTCGCGACATCATCCGGGCCGGAGAGCTGGGCAGCGTCTTCGCCGCCGACTTGGTATTTCACAATGCCTACGGACCGGACAAGGGATGGTTCTACGACAGGTCGCTCTCTGGCGGCGGTTGCCTGATGGATCTTGGGGTCCACCTGGCCGATCTTGGGCTTTGGACCTTGGATTTTCCAAGCGTCACGAAAGTCGAAGGCAGGTTGTTCCGCCAAGGACTGCCACTTCGCAAGGATGAAACGGAGGTCGAGGATTTTGCGGTCGGGACGATTGAACTTGCGATGGGTGCCGTTCTTCGATTGGCCTGCTCCTGGCGTTTGCATGCAGGATGCGATGCCGTCATAAGCGCGAGCTTCCATGGTACCGAGGGTGGCGCGGCCCTACGGAACGTCAACGGTTCCTTTTATGATTTCGTCGCCGAGCGCTACCATGGCACGAGGTCGGAAACTCTGTGTAATCCGCCTGACGATTGGGGGGGCAGAGCGGCGGTAAATTGGGCGCGGCAGCTGGCACAAGGGCACGGATTTGATCCTGCCTGCGAGAAACTCTTTGATGTGGCTGCCATTCTCGATGCAATTTTCGGCCGATAAGCCGCAGGTGTCGCGGCTCGAATCTTGCTTCATGATCGTTCCATCGAAGCCCACACGTTCTATTGGACAAAGTCCCACCCAAGGGAGCTAAGGGCGCTACGTGCCGACGATCTCAGGGAGGGAACAGAAAATGGGCAATGGCGACGATCGGCCCTCCGGGCACTCCGAGATCGGAAACATGCAGATCGCCTGCCGCCTCATCAACTCAGGAAGCTGGCCAGGAAAACGGTCGGTTTCCCGAGCTTCTCGACCGCGTCGTCAAGGTCAGGTACGCCGAGCGCACTTAGATCTGCGAGCTGCTCACAGGGAAGGGAACGCGAAATCACGTTGCGGAGGAAACGATCGATGTCTATGAATCGCACTCCATCTCGCACGCACCAGGAGAAGTTCAGTGGCCAACGGAACCGTCAAATTTTTCAACCAGGATAAGGGCTTCGGCTTCATCACGCCCGACGACGGCGGCCAGGATGTCTTCGTCCACGTAAGCGCCGTCCAAGGCTCCACTCTCCTGCGCGACGGACAGAAGGTCTCCTACGACCTCGGACAAGACCGGAAAACCGGGAAGTCGAAGGCCGAGAACGTCCGGGCAATCTAGCGGCATAGGCCGTGGCCCCAGGGATTGCGCGGGGTTTGCCTGGGCTTGATGCGGCGCGCAATGCAGCTCGCCTTCGGATCTTCAGAAAAGCCGAGGGCGCTCGACCCGGACACGGGGAGCGCCCCGTTTACCCGGACGGCCGCAGGCACGCGAAATCGTTTCGCGGCAGCGCAGGCTGTCGTGAGTTTGGGTGGTAGCGTTTAGATGAGGTTTCCGACGTCGATTGAGCTGGACGTGCTGCAGGTGATGCGGAAGCGAGCCTCGCCAGGCTGCGACGCGTATTCTTCTGCGGGCCTTCCCATTGTGGTGACTGGTCAGTCGTTCCGAGAGCGCCGTCTTTCGGTTTGTTCATGCCATGGCGAGTCCTCCCTCTGTAGGGAGAACCTTCGTCGAGGTTGCGAGTGCACGGCCCTGGGACGACGCTGCCGAAACGTCGGAACCATTCCGAGCGATCGACATTCCCTTCGCCGAGAGCGACCGTGTCAACCGGACATGACAGGGATAGTGAACGCGGCGATTTTTTCG
Organism: Rhizobium sp. SVR5-2C; assembly: GCF_056755115.1. Taxonomy (NCBI): domain Bacteria; kingdom Pseudomonadati; phylum Pseudomonadota; class Alphaproteobacteria; order Hyphomicrobiales; family Rhizobiaceae; genus Rhizobium; species Rhizobium sp. SVR5-2C. Next base: position 19,818 of record NZ_JBNDHT010000001.1, read on the forward strand.
GTTTCTCGCTGCGGCCAACGACACGGCAGACGAGCGCCCAACCTGTCCGGCACCGCACTCGACCCTTCGATGCTTCGGAGAGACGATGCCCGACGACCTGCAGTCGAAGAAGATCGCCTGGTTACGGTCGCTGCCGCCGGTCCTGCCCGCCGACATGATCGGCCTCTGGCGGGGCGTCGGCATTCCTTCCGGGCATCCACTGGACGGCGTCCTCGAGAACCTTCAATGGTTCGGGAAGCGATTCCACCCGGATCTGCGCGCAGACGCCTTGCTCTTCCAATGGCGGCCGGGACGTCTCGTGCCGATCGAGCCGGCGTTCGTTCCGGTCAGGACTGAGATCCGCCTCGCCCCCTTCGGGCGCACCTTGGTCGCCCGGAACTGGTTCTCATATCTGCAGAAGGTCTTCCGCGCACGGGGAACGACGGCGTCCGTCAAGCTCCGCATGATCGACGGCAAGGAGACGGCCGCGATGGTCTACGACCGCCAGCCGATCGTCGACTATTTCCGAAGGATCGACGACAACGCGTTTGCCGGCATGATGGTCGTCGAAGGCGACGAGCGGCGATACTTCTTCAGCCTTCGAAAGGTCGACCCTCCTCGCAGAGACGGCGACGCTTGAAGAAGGAAAAGCCGTTCTAGAGACGCCGGACGGCCGCTACATCGTGGTGAGCTTGCTAAACTCGCGTTCTAGTCGAGATCGGCTTTCGTCTGTCATTTTACGGCGAGTGTCGGTGCTGCACCGATCTACTACCTCGCACGGTGGCGGATGCACCTCGCCGCCACGCGGCTCCGCCGCGGCCGTGAGCCGATATCCTCTATAGCCGTTTCCCTGGATATGTTTCCGATCGCGCGTTCAGCGCCACCTTTCGCCGGATTATGGGCGTTTCTCCGACGCAGTATCGAGCAGAGCACGCCCGATTGTTCACGACGCCGCCAGGAGATGCTCTCCAGCGGGAAGGACTTGCTCAAGAGTGGCAGCCTGGGCACGGGAACGACTGGTGCGGAGATTTTTGAAACCGCGAGAGACGTCCGCTTCCCAGGCCCCGCCGGAGCTTTCAGTCGACCCTTAGCGCGAGCCCGGCTGGGCGATTGGCCGCTGATGGGGATCGCCACGCTCGTGGCGCTGGCCGTCGTTATCGAGAGCTTGGCAAAGCTGTTCGGCGTCTCCTAAAAGCGCATGTAAGCTGCCGCGGAAGTAATGCAAAACTTTGGTCCGATGTAACGGCGGACCAAAGCCCCAAGGCGGAACGCTTGATGGAAATACTCGTTGGGATGCCAAGAAACAATGGAATCCCGCCATGGCCGATAAAAATCCCACATCTTCCGTTTTCACCTTCTGGAACGCGTCGGTCCTTGCCTTGGTGATCGTACTCGCTTCCATGCTCTACGTCTTCGGAATAGCGATGTCCGGTGGCACGACGGACTTGACTGCAAGCGTTCATGGCGCAGACGTCAGGGATACGCGGGACGTCCCAGACTGACGCTCTCTGGTGAAGTGCCGCCGCCCGCTAAACCTTGATATTCAGCCACCGAGTTGCAGGGCGCGCCGTCCCGGCCATCCGCCGCGTGAGGTTTGGCTATGCTAAGGGACTGGGGTAGCTAGTGTTGAGGGGAGTGATACTTACCGCTCCCTTCCCTCATCAAATGGAAACCGCTTCGCCCAGAACTCCTTTAACGACTATCGCTACCAGATGATCGTCCCGACTCCTTCGGACCGAAGGCAAAGCGTGGAACCGTTTCCTCATCTCCTTCGTTGATCGTCCAACTGCAACGTGAGGAAAGAGCAATGAAAAGCTTCTGATTGTCATTACGGGCAGCCACGGTTATGCCGGAGGCGACCCGTCTAGATAAATCGGATCGTTGGATTGGGGGTGAAACATGAGAAAGCTTTTAATCGCAGCCGTCGTCGCGCTTACTGCATTGACCGGAACCGCAGCGCCAACGCTCGCTGAGACCGTTTTCCGGGTTGGACCAGGCGGGGCTTATGTCGGTCCCGGCTTCCACGGCTACTCGCGGTACCACCCTCGTTATTATCGCGACCGTGACCGGGCGCAGAAGGCATCCTGCCACCTAAAGAGAGAGCGATATTATAGCGAACGCCAGGATAGATGGGTCACGAGGTCGACCCGCGTTTGCTACCGGTAGAACTGCCCGCCCTTTGCAGCGCGGTTGAAGGATCCGCCGCTGCGACGAATAGAATTGCGCATCGCCCTGTGACGAGAAGGGCGATGCGCTTTTCGGATGCCGATCACCGCGAGCGCGCCGATGCCTTCCTCTTCCCACGCGTCTCTTGGGTCCCCGGTCCGGCGTCCGAAGCAGCTTCCGGTCAGTCGTTTGGCGATTCCTCGGCAGTCACAAAGGTCGTCTTCCTCGCCCCGGCGAGGCCTCCTTTGTCGTCGGCGGCGAGTTGATCATCGACGGCGGCATGAGCAAAATCTTTAAGGTCGAGGCGTCGATCGCGACAAGAAGTGAGCCATCCGAATGAACCCACGAAGGATAGCAACATCATGAGATCTCTGATGCGGTGATGACGGCATATATCCCTTGCACGAGTTCGGCCCATCCGCTCGGACGTGCTCAAGAAACCCTTGCCGGGCCAAAACGAGATTCTCATCAAAGTCTTCGCGGCTGGTGCCCTTGGGACGGCCGGCTCCGATCGGACAAGAGTGCATTGCCGCAGCCCCTGCCCTCACCTAGGATCGGATCTTTCCGGCGTGGTCGACGCCACCGGGCCTAACGTCGCCAGCGTTAGACCGGGCGAGACGTCTATGGCGTCACCAATCCGCGTTTCATTTCGCTTTTGAAGGTTCGACCCGCAGACCTATCAATTCGATTCCAGCGACATTGGTATATTATGGAATTAAGGGCTCGGACTGAGATTCCCACTCCCTCTTCTCCGCCTTGTCGTCGGCAACGTCCTCGACACAGTCGGCCTTTTCGGCAAGCCTTTTGCTCACCTCGCGGAGCTGCTGCTCGTCGAGCTTTTCGATGCCGACGAAGGTGTTCTGCGCCTGCGACGTCAGGATGAGTTCGTCGAGCTTGGCCTGTAGAGCCTTGCCGTCGCGGTTTTGCGAGTTCTGCAGGACGAAGACCATCAGGAAGGTGATGATCGTGGTGCCGGTATTGATGACCAGCTGCCACGTCTCGGAGAAGCCGAAGAACGGCCCGGAGATCGCCCACATCAGAACGAGTGCCGCCGCAATTACAAACGTGCCGGGCTTGCCGGACAGATCGGCTATGGCAGTGGCGAATCTGGAAAAGAATTTGGACCCGGTGTTTTCGTTCATGATTTCCTCACGTTACTCGAAGCGTTGATAACGCGATCTAGCGAACTCGGTTCCGTTCATCGTTTGCGACCAGCCCGCCGCGGCCGGAGGGAGAGGCGTGATTGGGCCAGAACGGAAGGGGCTTCGGCTGGGCTACGGTTCATCATGCCGCCGGGGCTCTGCGCATGCTTGGAAGCCAAGCCGCGAGGCTCTGTTCAATTTAGCCTCCGTCGTCGACGAGGACCTGCGCGTCGCAGCCACGCGGAACCTCTATTTCCCGCTAAAGCGAGACAATGAGTCCTGCGCTGCTGGAACATTCGATGCGCGGAGTGGTTGGGCGCGGCATGTCATATCTCATAGAAATTCTTCTCCCGAGGACGGGAGAAAGCAGTCGCGCCAACTTTGACGTCATTCGGTCGGAACTCACGGAGAATTTCGGAGGAGCGACCATGCACGTCAACGCACCTGCCGAAGGCTTATGGGAGGATGACGGTTCTATTGAGGAGGATCGTATCGTCGTCGTTGAAGTGATGATTGACGAGCTCGACCGCGCGTGGTGGACGTCCTACCGCAAAGATTTGGAGGTTCGCCTTCATCAGGAGGAGATTGTCATCCGGGCAACGAGGATCGAACGTCTCTAATATTCCTCGGAACATTATCGAATCGCGATGGTTTGCTGACCGGAAGGTGAAGCATCCATGCACGATGAAGAGCAAACGATACCTCTTGCCGAGGAACGGCTTTCTGTTGCCAACCGCGAGGTTCCTGACGGCGAAGTTCGCGTTCGCGGCAGGACGATCGTCGCGAACGAAGCCGTCAAGCGTCAACCTTCTCTCTGAAGAAGTCGAAGTCGAGCGCGTACCGTTCGAGACGGTGGTGGATGCAGCTCCTCAGATTCGGACGGAGGCGACGTGACTATCGTGCCCGTCCTCGAAGAGCGCCTGGTCATCGAGAAGAGGCTGGTGCTGGTCGAGGAGATCCGGATTAGGAAAAAGGGAACTTTCGATAGTGAACGCGTCGTGGCCAGTCAACAGCGGCTCCGTTCGGGTCCGCGCCTATACGGTCGAGCATCCCGTCCGCGAGGACGTGAGCCTTCGGGATGAGAATGTCGAGAGTGAACGCCGCGGCGTCGATCGCCCTTTGACGGACGCCGACCGCGCGTTCCAGGATCGTACGATCTCGGCCGAAGAGCATCACGAGGAAACCGTCGTCTCGAAGGAGGCCGGCGTTGTGAAGGAGGTTGGCATCCGCAAGACGGCTTCCGATCGCACCGAGACGATCGACGACAGCGTTCGGAAGAAGGAAGTCGAAGACACGCGAGGCGATCGTCAGACACGGTCTCAGAATGACATCTCGCAAAGCCAATCACACAAGGCCCCCCGGGATTAGCAGTGAAGACGCCAATCCTACCTCGTCGGGACGGCGGCCCTACGCCGTCTCGCGCCTTGGGTTGTGTAAAGGGAGGTGGACTCGTCCCAGTTCGTTGCAAAGCTGGAGATCAGCCCGCCTTGACGGTTGACTGGCCGGCCGGGTCACGCCGACTTCTTCCAAGAGAGCGCGAAGCTGACTTGCGGGTTCACGGTAGAAGGTGCTCTTATCGCCCTGCGCTAGCTTCTTCGCGACATACGCCATGGAAGGTCAATTCGTTGCTTAGCGGGTTACGTCGTCTGGCAAAATGCGCCGGGTCCCTCCAATCTCATCGTCCCCGGTTGCGGCGACGCCATCGGCTTGAGCAAAGTACGATAGGGTTTGAAGTAGAGTAGCGCGGCGCCGGAACAACGCTCGGGCAGAAACAGATCGTCGTCAGATAGACCGGGATCGCGCGTCTCTAGCTTTCGACGGGCTCGCCGAGATCTTCTCCATGGTGTCCAGCACCTGCTCCGGCGTCACGTCCTCCTGAAGTTCCGCAATCTCCTCCTTCTGGTCCAGATCGACGTCGAGCTTTTCGGCGATGGCGGAAACGATCGTAAGGATCTGGGTTGCCTCGTGCTCCGCAAGCAGCGAGATCTGCAGATTCAAGTCGGCGCGCTTGTCGTCTGTCTCCGCCATCCGATTCTGGCTGATCATGACAAAGGTCGAGATGAAAATCGCCTCGACGGATGCTACCATCGCGAGGATCACGAGGGATGGGTCGAATGCTGGCAGGACCGGCAGCAGCCCGACGTTGACTAAAATCCAGGCGCCGAAGACGATCGCGTGGATGTAGACGAAAGTCATCGACCCTGCGAAGCGGGTGATCTCAGCTGCGGCGCGCTCCTGAAGAGAAGCATGTCTCGCCTCCTCCTGCCGCCGCCTTAGGAGGGCCTCGATGTTCCGATCCAGGCGCCTGGAGACGCTGACGGAACGGGTGGAAGACGATGTTGGCATAGGTGGCTCCTTCCTGATGGCCTCCAACGTCTTCGACGCGGCGTTCGCGCGCCATCCCTCAGAAGTTGGAGATGCTAGAGGTGATGTGCTTGAACGCTGCGATCTGGGCGCTTAGCGCCGTGCCGTCCAGGCGTGCGACGCAGGAATCGTATGCTGCGATCGCCTGCTCGAGAGGATGAGGTCCTCCACCAGACCCTTTGCGGTCAGACTCCTTGCCTACCACGTTACCATTGTATCTCCCCTCCATTGTTTAGCGGGAAGCAAACCCGCAGTCCCGCCTCTTGTTCCGTTGTTTCGCCGTGGAACAAATAGCGATCCACACGGTTTCACGTCACGGATCGCCAGTGCGATCCTGCAAGAGAGGAAACCACCCATGAAGATGATAATTTTGGCTGCCGCCCTACTCGGCGCGTCAGCTCTGGCTACCCATGCGCAAACCGCGAAGCCTCCGACGTTGGAGGGCAACACGCCGGCAGTCGCGACGCCCGACAGCACAAATCCTACCGCTCCATTAGAAGGCGCCAACAGTTTTACCGAAAGCCAGGCCAAGGAACGGATCGAAAAGGCCGGCTACTCCGACGTCACGGGCCTAAAACTCGATGACAAAGGCATCTGGCAAGCGATGGCGATGAAAGACGGTAAATCCGTCTCGGTCGGTCTCGACTACCAGGGTAACGTCGTCGCGCAGTAGCGATCATTCACCAGAAGATAGGAGAACAGCATGCGAACTGTAACAGGACTCTTCGACGATTATGAAGATGCGCGCGCGGCGGTTGACGCGCTTGAGGCCGCCGGTGTCCCTTCGGATGACATCAGCATCATCTCCAACAATGTCTCGGGCGACCGCTCCAATGCCGCCGAAGGCGCCGGGACCGGCGCTGGCGTGGGTGCTGTCGTTGGAGGCGCTGGTGGATTACTGACCGGTCTCGGTCTTATGGCAATTCCCGGCGTGGGACCGGTCGTCGCGGCCGGTTGGTTGGTCGCGACTGCAGCAGGTGCAGCAGCGGGCGCTGTCGCGGGCGGCGCGGCAGGGGGCATCATTGGCGCTCTGACCTCGTCTGGAGTATCCGAAGAAGACGCCCATCTTTATGCCGAGGGCGTGCGTCGCGGTGGGACATTGGTCACCGCCAGGGTGAACGATGATTTCGCCTTGAAAGCCGATGCGATCTTGAAACAATCGAACTATGTCGACCCCGTTGAACGTCGCCGCGCCTACGGCGAGGAAGGCTGGACGCGCTTCGACCCGACGCTCGACCCGTACAGCGCTGCAGACGTTGATCGTGAGCGCGACCGTTGGCGCCAGCCACTGCCGTAAGCTGGCATAGCAGAGGGCTGATGATCAGCCCTCTGCTTGTAAACAGGCAAGAACAAGCACTCCTATCCCGTCGCTATGACGCGTCGCGAGCGCCGTTCGCGCTCGCTGGCGTCGGCGGATGCTTTGAAATTGGGCCGGCACCGAAATCCGCACCTTCGCGATTGTCACCTGCCCTGCAAATGAGTGGCTTCGATCCACGACCGCATGCCGGTTATTCTGCATCCAGAAGACTACCAGCGCTGGCTTTCGCCAGAGCGGATCCGGATGACCTGATGAAGCCATTCCCAACCGAGGTGATGACGATGTGGCCGATCGACAAGGTCGGATCTCCGAAGAACGACACACCCAACATCATTGAAGAGATCGACCACGATCCCGAACCGACACTGATCTGAAACTACCGACAGGCGCCACGGCCGCGTTTCACCAATTTTGGGCAATTGACCTCGCAAGGGAAAGGATGACGCATGCGCCAGTTAGTGGGAATGGATCGGACGCCCGGCTCTATTAACATCTGCCCCGATCACTTGGATATCGAGGTTGAATGCAAAGCCTGCGGGAAAACATGGGAGGGAGGTTTCAACATGAAGCTCTACCGATCTTATGCGGCAGGCGTTGATCGACGACTTGGAGAAGAGGCTGAGATGCGCCTCCCATGGAAAGAAGGCGGGCAAGCTGGTATTCGGCTATTACGTGAATGGGGAATAGATGAGCATAGAGGGTCGCATGCCGGCGCCGGGCGCGAACATCATCGAGGGTCATCCGTGGGACATGAGGACGCCGACAGCATCCGCCGCACGAAATGGGGCTGCTACGGCTTCGAGGAACGCAAGGCAATAATGCTCTTTGCCTGAAGCATCCGCCGCTGAACCATCGCGTGCTCGAAGCCGGTAGGCGCCAATCGACGAATAGGTGCGCTGCTGCTATCTCTGAAGCTGGCTGAAATGACGCCGCTTGCCTTGCATCATGTAGCGATCATCACACACGATCTAGGAAAGTCACTGCCTTTCTATCGAGGTGTATTCGGCCTCACGGAAATTCCGCGGCCAAATTTTCCAGTAGGCGGCGCCCTGTGGTGCCTGCAGGTACACCTTATGCTCTATCCCGAAGGTTCGTTCCGAAGAACTCCGCGATTGGCCGCAACGATTGTCACTTCGCGTTCCGCACCAATGACTTCCAACGCACAATCAGGCGATTGACAGCGCTCGGCTTCGGGAAGCGCCGCTAGACGATCCAAAGTGTTTTTTCTGGTTTTCCGCTCTGGCACAGCAGGCTACCCACAGCGTTATCTTCGTGACCCTGACTTAAATGTCGTGGACATCAACGGAGCTGCGGAGCTCAGCGCGGCTAAGTAATGAGCGATGACAATAGTTTCACCGGAGAGCCGCGGGAGCCGGATGGGGAATTTGGCTGCTGATCCGTCTGGGCTCGGAGCGATTGACGGCGTCATCGGCAGCCTGTCGGCTCTTTGGTCTTCTCGGCTGATGATCAGTGCGGCATATTAGTAGAATGGAACATTGCGGAACCCGGGTCGTTTGAACTGATGGACCGCGGCAGTTCGTCTGTTCAACGACCAGCGATAGCGCCTTTCATCCTGGTACCGCGCGGTCACCTCACACGCATCTTTGCGGAGGATTGCGTCATGAATGATCGCTCTTTCTGCAAGCCGTCGACTCCGCCGTATGGCAGGAGGATAAAGGCGCCGGCCGCCGCGGATCCCGCTTTCCTCTCGGCCTCTGCTGTCAGCCTGTCCACATCAGCGCTCTTTGCTTCATTGATCATGCATCTTGAGCAGAAGGGCGTTTTGTCCGCGCAGGACCAGCGCGAAATCTACGAGTTAGCAGCGGACTTGCTGCACAGTCACCCGGCCGAAGACGGTGGCATTACCGAGCTGGCATGCGAGGTGATCGAACAGCAGCTTCGGCGGGAATGGGGCCTCAGCCTTTGAAGTTGTCACACCGGTACGCTACCGCACCGGAATCGGAGCGCCCTCCAATGTTAGAATGTTGCTACAGGCAAACTTGGCTCGTTCCGGCGAGGCTTCTTTTTGCCCGCACGTTAGCGGGCCGGAACGCTTCGCCGAACCACACCCGTTATCAAGATCGCCGCGCGGCAGTCTTCCTGTCTCGTCCGCCAATGATCTCGCAGCCCCCATCCTGGTGCCGCGCGGTCAGCGTTCCCGAACAGCTTCGGGAGTGATCAATGATTGATCCTGATCGATATTCCGGCAGACCGCCAAGGCGGACTTTGGGTGTGTGGATACTGATAGCGTTGGCCGTCGCTCTGGCCTTTCTGCTCGCTTGGCTGTTCGGCTGGTTGGGCCCTCCGGTGTCGCATCCGACATTACACTAGCTTCTGGTGGTCCTCGAACAACAGCTGTCGGCCCGCTGAACTTCCTGTTCCGTACGCCATCAGACGCACGATTGCTGCTGGTAATAGTCAGGCGTATTCTTAGTCGTCGGTCTAGATATGCAACCGGGTATTGACCGCTTGACAGACAATCTGCTCTTGCCCCAAAGGAAGGAGCTGTCATGTCTCTTTTCGATCTGCTTTCCTACACTGACGAAGAAATAGAGCTCGTAACATCGGCGCTCAGTTGCTGGCTGAAGACAAACCACGTCGATCCCTCCTCTGAACGCGGCCGGGTCGCTCTGTCTAAGGCCATCCTGCTCGTTAGGTCGGGTGTCGCATCACCGGATGACATCCTGGCGGGACTTCACAGGGTGGGAGAACGGCCCTCCGCCAGTGCCTTTCCAGCGGCGACCATGGCCAAGCGTTTGGTCTTCAAGACAGCAGAAAGGCCACCTCGCCGCGCCGATGACGACCGTGGCACCACCGAACCGGCGCGAAATCGGAGAGCAGCTTCGGCCGAATTAAGTACGCTACCGAACCGAAACATTGCGCGTGCTTCTTCGTGAATTCGGATCGGCGGTGCGGTCCCTTAATCCTGAGGAAGCTGCCCTGCTTCGGCGGGACTTTTTCGGACGTACGGTAACCGCATTGCTGCAAGCGACGAGCAGGTCGGATCCATACTGAGCCAGCATAGGTGCCCATGCTGCGAGCAGGGCGGGATCCTTATACTGATTTCGCCTTTTCGAACTGCGCCACTCATCGCTTGCGCCGGTACCATCCGAATGCCACGGCTCGGTTGCATGCATATTAGACTGCGGGTCGACCGAGCCAATTGGCGAATGCCTGCCCATGATGGCGATTTCAGTTCGAGCAATTATCGTAGCGGCGCACGTTGCCATTTGCGGCACATAACCCACGGCATTCGAGAATTGGACCGGATGTATTGCGCAACGGCAGCCGCAGCGTTTCGGCCATCCGCCAGGACTATGTAGATAAAATTGAGCTCGTTCGAGCTCAAACCCCGCATTGTCTCCATGAAACCGTGCAGATCTTGGTAGACGATAGAAAGAGTATCTGGCGCACGGCGAATCGTGAGCCAGAGACCCGTCCACCGCGTAGCGTACAGGAGAGTCGGCCTACCGGTGATTTCAGCAACCTGATGCAGATACTTCCTATAGACACGGTCTATTCCCGCCCCACCCGGTAGAGCCAGTTCCGCCGCCGGTCTCATCCATGCCCTTCTGTATTTCGTTGCCGGTATCACCCAACTCGGCATCTACAGCATCCGGTCGTAGACGCGGAATGAACCGCACCCAGATCAGGCGATACGGCGCTCGTCGAAGCGTGACCTCCCTCGACCATATGCGCACGCTGCGTATTCCACCTCCAGCTGTCCGTGACCTTCTCGCGCTTGACCGCTCCCGATCCGATCACCTGCGCTGCCGTGTCTGAGGCAGACGAAGGTGGCGGTGCTAGGTCCTGCCGACTGCAAAGCCCCTCGAGCATGATGATGAAGTGGGAAAACCGCTCGTGATGGGAAATAAGCTGGCTATTTCACGCCACCCTATGCAATGTGAACCGTAAGGAGGATGCCATGCATCTCACCACCCGTGCCGTGCTTCTTTTGCTCACGGCCTTACCGCCCGACCATTGCTTTGCCCGGGATCCGGCTCAAGAGATTTGGCTCTCCACAGAAGACAACATCACCCTCATATCTGGACACGTGGACGGTCGGGAAACTCGCTCCTACCGTTTAAGGATCCCTGCCGCCCAGGTTATCACTTTTGCGGTAACTGCTGATAACACCGCATGTGGTTCAGAGATAAAGAAGACCAGCCAGCGAGGCATTCTGACCGTCATAGATCGTTTCCCGGCATCATTTTCCGATGGTGCTAAGTTCGGAGATCATTACATCATATCCTTCTTCCAGAGCCGCCTCGCGTGGCTTGATGGCGCAATTTGTAAGTTTTCGTTTTCCGTCAGCTCTTGAAAACAGGCAAGATCATTTCCAAGATCTTGCGCAAGCTTCAATCTAAGCTCGGCAGTGCACACTACAGCGTCAGTATTTCCACGATAAGGTGCCTCCACCGATGTACTATCTGGCGCGATAGCGAATGCGCACCCTCGGTGCCGCACGGCTGCGCCATGGCCGCGAACCAATATTCTCCATAGCCGCTTCGCTGGGCTACGTTTCCTATAGCGCCTTCAGGGAACAGCCGACATGAGCAGGAAGACTACGAATATCACCAGATGGATATGTCCTTGTAGCACCGTAGTGCGCCCGTACCGAGCGTTAAGGTTCCGACGAACAAGGTCAGCGCAAGCAGCGTCACATTGGCTGTCGTGATGCCAAGTGCAAGATGGTGGCCGAGGAGCAGCGAGACGACCGCCACTGCCGGAATGGTGAGCCCGATGCAGGCGATGGCAGAGCCAAGCGCCAGGTTGATGCTGTTCTGCAATTGATTCTTGAGCGCCGATTTCGCGGCCGCGATTCCCTCGGGCAACAGAACAACGGCGGCGACTACAACGCCGACGAAGGCATAGGGCAATCCGGCGGCCGCGACAGCTTGCTCCAGTGTCGGCGAGAGAAGTTTCGCCAGCAACACGACAGCGATGAGCGAAACGAGTAACAACACCAGGCTCACCATCGCGACGCTATCTGTCGGCTTCTCGAACTCGATCTCGGTGGCATCGGACGACGGATCGTCAACCAGTGGCAGATCGAGAAAATAGTCGCGATGCTTAATAGTTTGCACGAAGATGAAGGCGGTCCACAGGCAAAACGATGCGGCACCGATGACGATGAGCTGTGTGTTCGAGTAGGAGGGACCTGCGATAAAGGTGTAATTTGGCAAAATCAGCGCAAGCACTGCCAGAGTGCCCAGCACTGCCAACGCCGACGAGGCTCCCTTCAATTGAAACGTCTGCTGGAAATGCCGCCGTCCGCCCAAGACCAGACAGAGGCCGACAATTCCATTGAGCACGATCATCAATGCCGCGAACACGGTATCGCGAGCGACCACGTCACCACCCTCAACATCCGAGAGCATGATCGACACGATCAGAGCCACCATCAATGATGGTGACCGCGACGGCAAGCAAGATTGAGCCGAATGGCTCGCCGAGTTTGACCGCCAATAGTTCGGCATGATGGACGGCCGCAAAAACCGTTCCAAAGAGCAGCACTGCGGCGAGCGCGAGGAACGCGACTGCGTCAGGCTGAACGACGCCGACGAGCTTCGCTACCAGTAGGCCAGCACCGAACGCGGGTATAGCCCAACTCCAGGGAGGGTTAGAAACATGATGCTGATTGGCCACGGGCGGTTCTCCGGTTCGCGTGGACTTTGGAAACGGCAGAATTCGATCGTCGGATTGTCTTGCTCAAGCCTTTGGGGACAGCCGTGCCCGTAGCGACTGCCACCCTGTTCTCAAGTCTCATCGTGGTTCCTTCTCTTGGTCGTGTTCCCGGCCATGGGGCGCAACTACAATGCGGCGGTCATTTCCGCCGGCTTTTGCGGGATTTCGCTAGGAGCTACCCCCACGGCAATAGCCAACATGACGGCGGTCACTAAAATCCACGGAGCAGCGACCATCGCGTTCATCATCCTGCCGCTCGTCTCCGCATTCTTCATCGATCTGGCAAACGCAGCAGTGCTTGGGTTGCTTGTTCGGTGATTGATCCTGCGCCCTCTGTGCCGTGAATGTGAGGAGATTGCAATAGCCGGAGCAATCTCCGTGTCTGCACTCTCGGTGGCCTGTTGTATCGCCTCATCCTTCGCAAGGATGATTCGGCAGCGTCCAAGAAACTTCCCTTCGCTCGTCCATGGAATGCCTGGTCACAGAACAAGGCGGACAGGACAACGTGGGGGCAGAACATCGGTTACCAGCACCTCTCGCACAGCAACGGCAGAGGAGGAAATCCGCACTTGAAGCCGAACGTCACGAAGAACTCCGTGAGTCTGGGAAACGTGGCTGCTGCTAATGATGATAGTCGTGTTTGGAGCAATCGCCCGGCGTCGTCGCTAGGAAGCGTGCGGTACTATACCAGACCGGAACATTCGCAACCTGTAACTGTTTGAGGTTTGGGATCGCGGCAGTTTGTTGCTCCGCCCGTTTCTTGCCGATTCCGAAAGGGCCGCGATCTCATGGATCTTCGTGCATTGGTATATCGCGAAAGGAGGAGTGATCATGTTTATCAATGACGTCCCTTGGCGAGTTTCAGTCGCAGTCCACCTGCAATGCGGACTTGAACGCACATTTCATAGCGCCTTCGACGCCCTGGATTTTCTCGAAAATGAATGGCCTTTGCGTCATGGCGAGCGATATGATCGAGCAATCGACAAATGCCGTGGAGCGATCAGCCGGGCAGTTCCCGCAGAAGTGGCGCGCGAAGCCTTTATTGCGGCTTGCCTTGAGGCGGGGATGCCTGCTGTCGGGAGGGGCGTCGCCTCACGCACCGAAGCGCCGCCGAAAAGCGCGACCAGGGCTTAATCCGCCGTCGTGAGCAGCCAACGAGCGCAGTGACACCCTGAAGCTTGCGCGCGAACCGATCGAATAGCAGCTTCGATCGGATTAAGTCTGGATAGAACGGGTCAAAGTTCTTTCTCCCACGCGTCTGAACCGGAACCTAGCTGAATCTTGATCATTTGGGTCTTTTGGATCACGTGGGTACCTTACCGCCCGCATCAGCGTCTCTGCGCCGTTCCGACCCCGGGTAAGCCCGCGGCCCCGATAACCTCTCCCCAGGATCCTGGTCGCTTATCTGCCTTGCCGGCTCGGCGCCGTGGACTGTAGTGCTCTGTTATCACGAGGACGGCCCGAGATCCTCCAGCATTAAGGGGCTTATCAGTGTTAAACTCTTCTGTCCTGATGAGCGCGGTGGTCGGTTACCTGCAAGAGGCACGTGTGGCCGTGGCCAGATGCCACGGTCGGTTTTCGTAGGGTTTTCGTCCCGGAGAATCCGCCGATGCGCTTGAAACGATGGAAGCCACCTCTTTTATTTATCCAAGATGACGTTGCGAGGCATTCTTGCCGCCGACATTAAAGGCTGAGCAACCTGGTCCAGCAACTGTCCTGCATTCTGCTCCTCGCCCAGCGACAGGGTCAATAACCGGGCTATCACCGGCTGCTCAAGCTGCAGTGCCAAATTGCGAGCATTGGTGTAGGCGGCGATTTCGTAGTGCTCAACCCGCAATGCTGCTCCGATCAAGGCCAGATCTGCGGCAGCGTCCTCCTTTTTCTTGCCTTCCGCAATCACTTCCTCGCCTTCCTCTATCAAGCCCGCCATACCCTTGCAGGGCTTGGCGTGAGCTGCTGAACCAAGAATGCGGAGACTTTCGTTTAGGCGTTCCACCTGCTCTTCTGTCTCGTTGAAATGGTGCTGCAACAGCGTTTGGAGTTGCCTCGAGTGAGCAGCTTTCTGCATCTTCGGCAACGCCTTTAATAGCTGCTTTTCGGCATGCAGCAGGTCGCGGAGCTCGTCAACAAGCAGACCTTGAACCGCCTCTAGTCCTTCCGAAGGGGCACTCTGGGCGCGGATGGCTGGTCCTGTGTTCTCCGCTCCCCTGAGATCTTTAAAGGCCGGCGCCTCTACAAACTCCCAAGATTCTCCTTCATTCCATGGACCACGTGAATCGACTTCACCGAGATCACCTTGACCCGTGGAATCATTGAAGAATTGATCAACCAAGCCTGGGGTCGGCGCAATACTGCCAATGCTCAGAGATGGCTTGCCCATGCTTTCCAGAGCCAGTGAAAAGGCACGCATGTGCGTGATTTCTCGGGTCATCAGGAACTGCAGCGCATCCTTGGTGCCGGGATCACGGCAAAAATTGATCAAGCGCTCGTAAACGATCTTGGCGCGCGCTTCAGCAGCAATATTGCTTCTTAGATCCACATCCAATTCACCCGTAATCTTGAGGTAATCTGCCGTCCACGGATTTCCCATGGAATTGAACAGATTTACGCCGCCGCCGCCGGCAATGGCGATCAGCGGGTCCGCTTCCGCCTCCTCTCTGACCGACTTCAACGGTCTCAGGTGCATCCTTGCTAAGGTGCCCACAATCTCAAGGTGACTGAGCTCTTCTGTCCCGATATCCATCAGGAGGTCCTTGCGTCCAGGGTCCTCGCAGTTCAGGCCCTGAATCGAGTATTGCATGGCCGCCGCGAGTTCGCCGTTGGCGCCACCGAATTGCTCAAGCAACATGTTGCCGAACTTAGGATCAGGCTCGTCAACCCGAACGGTGTACATGAGCTTCTTCACGTGGTGATACATTGGACGTCCTCCCTGATCAGACGTCACCTAACCGGCTTGCCGGAGGAATGTTCCACCGTTTTTTCCCCATGCTTTCGGCCGATTACTCATCCGATCCATTCGCCGTTGTCGCTACCGGCCGCTGAGCGGCAGTCCCTATAGGAGCTGAACTTGACTGGTCGCGTAAGAAATTTGAGTACCGAGCTGGGTTTCGGAATTCGATGCTATCACCCGGCGGCCTGAACGGCATTTCCTCAACGTCGGCTCATCTTCCTTTAGGGCAAACGGTGATCGTATGGAGGCCGAGATCAATGAATTGCTGAAGCTTAGTGCCGGAGAGAAAGGGGAAGCTTTGATCGCCGCATTGGCAGCTACATGCGGACATATGGATACGCCAAGCCGCATGCACATGGTCAATAGCCATAAAGGAAGGCGGCGCCTTGCGCGCGCTGCTGCTCCTCCCAGTAATCCACTATAGCCACCGAAGCGCCACGGTTAATGCGCTCTCCCCCAACTCCGAAAGCGCCTGACCCGCTGCCTTTACTTGACCAACGTCGCTTCGAGCAGCGTTGCTACGTCATTAGCTGCCAGATTTCCTGATGCCCGCTGGCGCTGCGGCAGCCGTGACTACTTGTTGGGTCCAATGGCTGTGGGGCTTCGTTGGCCGAGTCCTGTCATTATGGCCGCCGCAAGTAAGAATGCGCACGCCCTGCGATTCGATGCAACGCCAAGCGCTAACCGTCGAGCTTGATCTCGTAGATCCGATCGGGGGCCTTTGGGCATCCTCCGCTTGAGAAGCGCAAGGCATGGCTCGGCGCGCTCCGGCATTGGATCGAATGGTTGGGTTGTTGAAGGATCGGGACGCTTGCGAGACGGGATTGAACCGGGGCGTCGGCATAGCTGAGATAGGCTTGGATTTCGGCGTTTCGCCGTACTCCAATCCACAGAGATTGCTTGAGGAGGCCACATTGACGTCTGGGATATCGTACCGCGAAAGGGTTGCGGTGTGGAAACGAAATGCTATCCGTTATCCTTGCGACGGGCATCCGTTGAAGGCGGCCCGAATACATAGCTCCACCGCTCACGCTTTCGTTGCAGAAGATTTCGCAACTCCCTGATCGTAACCTTCCACCTTCACTTGCCCCTGAGACCAAAACCTCGGCGGCAATAAACGGGTGCCTGCGGACCAATCTGCCGGCTGCCTTGAGACAGGCAGCGATCATGATACGCTCGATAGGTGTCTGGCCATAACGGCTAACGATGCTCTCGTACCAAGGGCCTTCTTTATGGACCAGTAATGGCTGGAGTCGTTCGGCCGGCGCTGCGGCTATCGAAGGTACTAGTGAACCACGCCGGCTTGGAGAGGGCGGTCCTTCGCGTCCTTGCGCTTGTTCTGTTTTGGCCGCATCTTCTTTGGCAAAGCATCACGCGCGCTGTCTTTGACAGCTGACACCGCCGCCTCAGTCGCACGAGAAATGGCCTCGCCGGCGATCCCAATCGCGCGTGCGCCTTTGCGGGTTCCCGTCGTCGCCGCATCTGCGATTTCGTCGCGGTCGCCAATGAGCACCGCGGCCGCAGCGGCGGCCCCAGCAGTAACGGCGTTCGCAAGAACGTTGCGACCAATGTCGCTCGCAAGTAAAGCCTTGATCATCGGCGACTTACGAACAGATCTCGGAATTTTGTAGCCGCCGGATTTTGTTTTTGGCCATAATTGTTCTCCTCTGCCCCTGAGAACTGTTATCCGAGAAGATCGTTCCCAAGGCCAGCTGTGAACTGAATATGACATTCGATAGCCAAGATATCACCATTCATTTTGCGAGCCGTTCAATATCTGCAGGTTTCTAGCGCATGGTCCCAATGAGCCGGGTGAACTCGCGTTCGGGAACACCATAGGCATCGCCGGCGAATGCCTCCAAAGCCTGACGGTTGCGTATGGTCACCTGACCCCTCTCGGCTACAATAAAGCGATGGCCCTCAAGAATATGGAGGGCTGTCGTCACGCTTGGACGTCTCACATTGAGCAGTCCAGCCAAGAAATCGTTCGTAACGGATAGCCGATCACCGGCGCTACGGTCGTGAACCATCAAAAGCGATCGAGCCAGCCGTTCGTCGACGCGGTGAGTGGCGTTTGCAAGGGCGGTGTAGGCCGTTTGCACGAACAGCGTTTGCGCGTAACGGCTCAGGAGCTTTCGCATCGGCCGGTTTTCTGATTTTCTCCAGGCGACAAGCTTAAAGTATTGCGGCGGGTGCCTTCTTTAAAACCCATTCGGGGCGTACCCTTTTTGTTGACAGCATTTGACGCGGGCGCTGCGCAAAAAGGTTCAGACCCTTCGCCCCCAGCAAAGGAGGACGTCGTGTCTTCCATATTCAATCATCCTCGCTTTTATCACGACACGGCAGCCAGAATGTTGGTCGTTTTCAGCGTCATCTTCATCCTGTTCCTGATTGTGGAGGGCTGGCTATGGTGACTTTTCGTTCACCTAGTGAAGCGAATGCTCCACGGGAACAACGCTCGGCGCTGCAGCGTGTTCTCAAGCGGGCAAACTATGCTACGTCCGACATGCAAGCCGCCGAAGGCGCTGATTATCAGGAGGAAGTCGTGATTATTCGACGCATCGAAGCGGGTACCATTTCTTCGGAGAAGTATCCCCCCTCGATCTGGCGCCGGCAAAACGCAGACTCGGAAGCGCTGGCGTCATGGGAGAACGAAGGCGGTGCACCAGCGCGACCCGGAGGCCCGCTCGAAGCCAAGGGACTGAAGTGATTTGACGTAGCGACGTTATCCGCAGGGACAGTCGTCTCAAACGCTGCGGGCCGGGACCAGCCAACGATCAGGTCCAGTCTATAACAGATGAAGAGAACTCCGCGACGCAAACAGCTTGCGGCTGCGCGCCGAGCGCGAAGAGCCGGCCGCTTTTCATTCAAGGACTGCATGTGTCGCAACGGCAGACGTCGAGCGCTCCGGCAATCTGAACGACTTCGAATGGAGAGTGTTTGATGCCGGCAAGTGCTTTCGTTCCGATCATCCCCTCCTTACCGACAACACCGGTTTCAATCTCTAACCGGCCGGGCATGCATGACGATCGAGCACACGACCAATCCCGGGAAATAGACGTAGTCAATTAGGCAGTTGGGACCTGTAGCTGTTCGTTGACTTTTGATCGATCCACTCGGATGCATTCAGAAAGGCCCAAGCCGTTTCTCCATCCATCGCTGCGATAAAGGTACTGGGTGTTGCGGTTGGGTCGGGCATTTTTCCGCTCCTCCCATAGGCGAGAGCAGATGTCTCTCAAGCGGTCCGCGCCGTTAATCATATATACCGACGCCACTACAAGAGGGCCAGAACAGACTTATTCTAGGCAATGAGGTGGCCGCACGCTTGATGGAAAACCGCGTTGGACCCTAAAGACATAACGGAATTGTGCCATGGCCGAGAGAAACCACACATCTTCCTTTTCTATCTTCTGGAATGGATCGGTGCTTGCCTTGGTGGTCGTCCTCGCCGCACTGATCTATGTCTTTGGGCTAGCGATGTCCGGCGACACGACGCAGTTGACCGGAAGCGTTCGTGGCGCAGTCCTCGATACGCGGGACGTTTCAAACTGACGTTCTCTGGTGAACACTCAGAAATGTCCCTTTACCGTTCCGCGCCTTGACGCCAACGGCTGAGCCACCGCGCCCTCGATGCCTCACAGAAGCCTACTCGATTATACTCGAAGTGCGCGATCGCAGAAAGTTGGACTTCGCGCCAATGCAACGCCGCTTATCGCGGACGTCCTGCCGCGAGGTCCTGTCAGGGCACGATCTCTTCCGAAGACGAATTAGCTAATTCTAAATAATAAGTTTGCGTCGCCCTTCCATTCGGCGCATGGTGCCGCCTCCAGCAGCAATCATCACGGGCGCTGCTGTTTAAGGGCCACCAAACCCTAGCCCCGACCGAAAAGAGGACTTTATGTCTTCCGCAATACCCACCAAAGACCTGACCAGCCAGAACTTCAGCTTGCTGCAACGGGTGCTGAGTGATGCCGGCTACACAGAAGATATTTTCTTTGATCAGCCCCGTCCCTTCAACGTCGCCGCCAAGCTTCTTATCCGGCTGTTCCAAGAGGGCATGACCGATCCCGCCGACCTGGCTGTTCAGCTCGAACGGCATTTCGGCAAGCCACCTGGTAAAAAAAGAGCCACTTTCTTAGCGCTACGCCTTGATCGCTATGCGATCCAGGGACTTCCGCAGACGCTACCCGTTACCTTTCACTGACGAAGGGCCACCAAAATGAAGACGCCAAGCTATGAGGTGGACAATGTTCAGCGGATCGGAGACTGTCAGCGAGTCTTCGATCAGTTGACGAAAGAAATCATCCTGGCTGCGGTAGAAGCGGGCTGGCGCGAAAACGAGGCGTCGATAGCGCTCGCAGATGCCGCTGACGGGTATGTGATGTATGTCGCGGCCGCGCCTTGCGTCTGCCAGGCTGCTAATGGCAATTTCGCGCGCAAGAGATGACTGCTGGTTCCGCTGCTCATTACCGTGCTTCGGTCAGGATTCTTTGGACCGTACGCTAGCGATCTGGAACGCTCGCTATCCTGATCGTTAATCAAGGTGGCCACGCGGTAGACTTCCTTACCTCAGCCTGTGATGATGGGCTCTCATCCGGAGCCGGGCGGTCTCCATATCCTACCTGCCTTTGCGGGGCTCTTTTTGTTATCGAAGAGTTGCGGAGCGCAACGATCAGCCGTTCGGCTCGTTGATTTGGCGGATGTCTTCGGCTCACCCTGCGAGCGCGTCCGGCTATCGACGCTAGGCCACCCGGCCCGCACCCGCCTGCGGGGTCTCTCTGTCCGCTGGCGTACGGGAACACCGGTCGACTCACTAAGTTGGAAGCTTGGCCGCGCGGCAGTGTTCCAAACCCAATACCAGCGATGACGCGCACACATCTGGTACCGCGCGGTCACCGTTTTTCCAAAACCCTCAAGGGCAAGCTCTTCGTGAAGTTCTGCGCAACCTTCGTTCTCCTGAAGATCAATCGAATAGCGAAGGCTCACCTGTGGCGCCGAGAGATCCCCCGACGTGTTCATGCGTCCGCTGCACGCGCGATCCCTCGCCAGTCATCGGGTCACGTTTCGTTTGGGCCCACGCACCTGGCCCCGCGGGCAGATTCGATTCGACTCGGAACAATCAGGCGAGTGATTCGGTTGACTCGCGTTGGTTGCGTCAGGAGTCCGCGTCGATGGTTGCGCCCCGAGCGAATTGGAAAGGCTATGTCAAGTTTGGTGAGGTCGCGTTTCCAATCGCACTTTATACGGCCGCATCATCCTCGGAACGGATCGCCTTCAATACCTTGAACCGAAAGACCGGGAACCGGGTCCGCCGCGAGTTCGTCGACAGCGAGACCGGAGATCCGGTCGACCGCGAAGGCCAGGTCAAGGGGTTCGAAATCGAGGATGGACGATATGTCGTCCTCGAGCCCGAAGAGGTCGCCGCAGCCATTCCCGACAGTGACAAGACGCTGAGGATCGACGCCTTCATTCCCTGCGTCGAAGTCGACGATGTTTACTTCGACAAACCGTACTACATCGCGCCGGACAAGATGGGCGGAGACGCCTTCAAGCTGCTGCGCGACGGCATGAACAAAGCCAAGGTGGCGGCGATTGCCCGGACCGTTCTGTTCCGGCGGCTGCGCACCGTCCTCATCCGTCCCCACGGCAAGGGCCTGGTCGGCTCCACGTTGAACTACGACTACGAGGTCCGTTCGTCCGAGGAGGCGTTTGATGAAATTCCGGACCTGCAGATCGGAGGCGAGATGCTGGAACTTGCCAAGCACATCATCAACACCAAGAAGGGTGGATTCGATCCCAGTACGTTCGACGACCGTTACGAGGCGGCCGTGGCCGAACTGGTGAAAGCAAAGATCGAGGGCCGGACACTGCCGAAGAAGAGGGCGCCGTCGGCGTCGAAGCCGAACGATCTCCTACAGGCTTTGCGGGAGAGCGCGGGCATGTCGGGACCCGCCAGGACCAAACGCGCGGCCGGTAACGTCAATGCGGGCGCGGACCGGCAGAAGGCAGCAAGCCCGTCCGCAGGGCCGAATTCTCGCAGCTCCAGCGGCGCCAAGCGGCGCCGTGCCGGCTGAGCGGAGGTCCCCCATGGCGCTCCGTCCGTACTGGAAAGGATACCTCAAGCTATCACTCGTTACCTGCCCCGTGCAGATGATGCCGGCGACCACCGAAAACGAGAAGGTCCGCTTCCACACCTTGAACCGGGAAACCCAGAATCGCGTCGTCAGCCACTACGTGGATTCAGTCACCGGCAAGGAGGTCGAAAACGAGGACGAAGTGAAAGGATACCAGCGCGGCGAGAATGAGTACGTCCTCCTCGAGGACGAGGAACTCGAGAACGTGGCGCTCGACAGCACCAAGACGATCGACATTGAGGTCTTCGCGCCGCGCGGGACCGTCGAGTGGATCTGGCTCGACACCCCGTATTATCTGTCGCCTGACGACCCGGTCGGCCAAGAAGCCTTCTCGGTGATCCGCGACGCGATGGCCGCCGAGGAGATGGTCGGCATTTCGCGGCTGGTGATCTCTAGGCGCGAGCGAGCCGTCATGCTGGAGCCGCGCGGCAAGGGTATCGTGGTTTGGACACTGCGCTATGGTGACGAGATCCGCGACGAGGGCGCCTATTTCGACAAAGTGGATGACGAACCGGCCGACCGCGAGATGATGCCGCTGGTCCAGCAGCTGATCAGGAAGCAGACGCAGCACTGGAACCCGACAATGGTTTCCGACCCGGTTCAGGATAAGCTGCTCGACATCATCGAGGCGAAGAAAAAGCAGATGAAGAAGCCGGCCAAGGCGAAGCCCAAGGGGAAGGAAAAGATGGAACCAGCTCTAAGCAACGTCATCAATATCATGGATGCGCTGCGCAAGTCGGTCGAAGTCGAAAAACGATCCGGGAGGCACTAGCATCCATCATGATGCGCCCGCGCCGCCCCTCTTTGCCCCTGCTCGACGAATCTGGGTCAACGCTGCAGTCGCGGCCGATTCGCAAGCGCGATCCTGATCAGCCAAGCCTCCCCTTCGATCCCATGCCATTGAGAGTCGAGCCTTGCCTCGCGCTGCTGAAGCCCACCGTGCCTCTTGGGCCTGATTGGCTCTACGAAGTGAAGTGGGACGGATATCGCCTTGCCATCCACGTCGAGCAGAAAGCTATTCGCATCATAACCCGCGGTGGTCACGACTGGACTGCCCGCTTCCCCGCGGTGGCCGCGGCTGCAACTCAGTTGGGCGTAACGACCGCCATACTGGATGGGGAAGCCGTGGTCCTGGACGGGCACGGGCGATCAGATTTCGGCGCGTTGCAGCGGTCGCTAGGAGGTCGAGGCGGGAAGCGGGTTTCGGCCGAATCCATGCTATACGCTTTCGATCTGCTCTATCTCGACGGGCACGACCTGACCGGCACCGACCTTTCGGTTCGGCGCCACCTGCTTGAGGATCTGATTCCGGAGCCAGGGTCCGGTGCCATCCGGCTTTCCGAAGAGCTGCAGTTCGACGCAAAAACGCTTCTCGAACACGCCTGCCACCGTGGTCTGGAAGGCATCATCGCCAAGCATCGCGACCGGCCTTATCGCAGTGGCCGCACCGGTGATTGGCTGAAGATTAAGTGTGTCCAGTCGGAGAGCTTTATGATCGTCGGCTACGAGCAGTCGGCATCTGCCCGCGGCGGCATCGGCAGTCTGCTGCTCGCCGGCAGCCAAGGCTATGACTGGATCTACGTCGGATCAGTCGGGACGGGTTTCAGTGCAAAGGACGCCGAGTCCCTGAAGAGCGCGCTCGACCGGTTGAAGACGAGCCGGCCGGTGGTCCCCGTGAAGGGCAAGCGCCTTGTCTTCGTCCAGCCGACCCTGATTGCCGAGATCGAGTTCCGTGCTTGGACGGACGACGGCAATCTCCGCCACGCGTCTTACAAGGGGCTTCGGGAGGTCCAGGACAATGCAGCTGTCTTCGACATGGCTCGCCTGGTTCGCAGGTGACGGTTCGGATCTGCATCGGGCGGAACATCTCAGCGCGCCATCAGGCTTTCGCGCGGGGTGCGGAACGCGAGAAGAGCCGTAGGCACGAGATGCCCGTGAGCCTCGCCCTTGCCTTGGTGCCGTAGGGGTAAAATCGCATCGAAGTTACGCGATGCAACGGGATCTCGCCGGGGCGGCGAGCGGATGGTACGGCGTTGTTGTATCCGCATGACCTGAGGACCTTGAGGGAGCCGATCGGTTTCCAACCTAGTCGCGGGTCGTCGTTTATATAACTGACGTTTTGTCCTTTTATTTGATCTCACGTTCTGATATATGATAGTCAAGCTGAATATATGCACGGTGTCTCCAATGGCGCGTCCGACTCCAGATAGTTCAATCCGATACCCGCTGAACTCCGTCTTGGGGGCAGAGTCGAATATACGTCTCCTGAGGGAGCTCTGCCTGCATGGAGGATATGTTTCGGCCACGCATCTTACCGAGAGAACCGGACTGGTCAGGAATAGCACCTGGAATGCACTGAATAGTCTACGGCAATATGGTTTGGTAATCGAGGAAGGAACGGACAGGTCGCGCCTCTTCCGAATCAACTGGGGGCATCCGTTGGCCGATTCGATCGGCGAGCTCTTCAGGGCAGAAAGCGAAAGGCTTCATAACATCTTCGAAGAAATAAAGGCCGGCGGCAAAAAGCTGAACGGTCGTATTGCCAGCATGTGGCTTTACGGAAGCGTCGCCCGTCGAGAGGATCACGCCGGCAGCGACGTTGACGTTGGTCTGATCGCAAGACCGGACGATCTGGCAGAGATCGTCGAGGCGGCTCGCGAACATCTCCGCGAGGCAGGCGAGCGTCTTTTCTTCCTGCCGAATGTTGTCGGACTCGATTTCAACGACGTAGAGAGAATGGCTCGTGATGACGATCCGTGGTGGAAAAGTTGCCTCGCAGATGCGGTTGTTTTGTTAGGGAAACATCCGGAAGACGTGGCACAAGAATTGTTGAGAGGGAGCCAGGATGGTCAGAAAAGGGCCGAGTAAAAGGCGCGACGAAACGTTCGTCAGGGGAAGGCTCGTGCTCGCCAGAGGCTTCTTGAAGGATGCGAGAAATAGCAACGCCATGGCGGACCCGGGCGACATAGGCAATCCGTCCATGTCAACGATCATCAATTGCGCCATTGCATTCACCGACGTCATCACCGCCAGGTACATCGGCGAGACCAACAAAGGCGATCACCAAGCGGTATTGAAGTTGCTTCGGGGGGCTTTAGGAAACCGACTACTCGAAGGCCAAGCGAGAAACCTTGCATCGCTTCTGGAACAAAAGGATGAAGTTCAATACGGGTCTCGAGCCAAGACCAGAGGAGATGCTGACAGAGCGTTGGAGCGGCTGGAAGAATATGTGGAATGGGCCGAACGAGTAATCGCCGAGTGATCCTGAGCACCGGAAGCCCGCGGCCGAATCTTGGTCGTACCTCATAAGCCACTGGTGTGCCTTGGCAGAACTGGAACATCGCCCACTCGACTCGCTAATTCGGTGGATTGCGCATTGCCTCTCCTACCAGCGCATCCAGCCAAGCGCTACTGGCGACCTGACCCCCGCAACCACTCTTCAAAGAACTTGAGATTTAGGTGGACCATGTTGATTAAGTCATGCGGCTGTCGGTGAGCCTGGATGGATGACCTCTCCGTTCTGAATTCCTCAGTGGGAGACTTCTCCTTTCATTGCAACGGGAGCCGACGGCTCTCCGCTTTGTCCGCTTACTCGTCCTGACGAGCTAGCTCAAGGAAAGGTTCTGGAACTTTTCAAGCGGATGGCGGTTCCCTGTCTCGAGCGCGGGTCGTGTCAACCGGACGCGACAGGGACGGTGAACATGGCGGTTTTTCCGGTTTCCCTCCATGGCCAACGAAATGGCAGTCGAGCGCCCCACCTGTCCGAACACCGCGCGACCTCGCCGGAGTTCAACTGAAGATCGTCACCTACACCGTGAGCGACATCAACGGCCGGCGGGACATCCTGCTGCGGTGGCTAAAAGAAGATCGGCCGGATTATCCTCTGTCTACAGGAGCTGATCGCGAAGCCGCATAGGTCTAAGCGGGGCATAATCTTCATGTCTGGCGGATCCGTCTCGGCCAAGGCTCATTCCGCTCCTCCGCTGGAATGAAGACTTTGCCTCCTTCAATGCCGATCCGTGCCCCAACGCCTGGCCCGATAACCTTACGCAGCCTTGACGCCTTTGCCGAGACGTTTGATGGCCTGGTCCAATGGCCGTAGTCCGTCACAATAGTCTTCCCATGCGGACGATTTCGATAAAAGCGCCGGCACAGTGTGAATGGTGAAGCGTTTGGGGTCGAGGTCCGATTTGACCTGGCCCCACGTCAGAGGCATCGAGACCGTGGCACCCGGCCGGGCACGCGGCGACAGAGGCGCCACCGCCGTCGCCATGCGGTCGTTGCGCAGGTAGTCGAGGAAGATGCGCCTGTTCCGGAGGCTCTTCGTCATCTTGATCAGGTAAAGCTCGGGGTTGTCGCGCGCCATCTGCTGGCAGACGTCGTGCGCGAAGCCCTTCGCTCCAGCCCACGAGAGCGGCTTGCGCTTGTTGATCGCAAGCGGTGTGACGACGTGAAGCCCCTTGCCGCCCGTGGTTTTGCAGAAACTGATCAGGCCGAGTTCCTCGAGGCGATCACGCATCTCTCGTGCGGCGGCAACAACTGTGGAGAACGGGACGTCCGGCCCAGGGTCGAGGTCGAAGACCAGCCGGCCCGGCACCTCAGGCGTGTTCGGCTCGCAGTTCCACGGGTGTAGTTCCACGCCGCCGATCTGCGCGATGGCCGCCAGACCCTCGATGCGATCGATCTGCAGGTACGGCTTCTTGTCGCCGAAAACCTTGACCAGTTCGAGCAGGTTCGAGGTGCCGGGCATGGCGTGGCGCTGGAAGAATTGCTCGCCTCCGATGCCATCCGGCGTCCTTATGATGGAGCACGGGCGGCCCTTGATGTGATTGATCAACCAGGACCCCACGGCCTCGTAATACCGCGCGAGCTCTTCCTTGGTGATGGGTTCGCCATCGTTGGCACCCGGCCAGAGCGGCTTGTCCGGATTGGAAATCAGCACGCCCATAACCTCGGCCTTCCCGCCCTTGCGCCGAGCCAGCTTCGCCATCGGTGCAGCCGGCGCTGGTTCGGGCACTTCTGCTTTCGAAGGGTTGGCCGGCCGCTCGATCTCGACCTCCTTGGCCGGCTTGTCTTCCCGCAGGCCCTTGAACGCGGCTTGACGGACGAGACCGTCGGCCGTCCAGCCCGCGAATTCGATCTCCGCCACGAGCTCGGGCTTCAGCCAGGTGACATCCGCTGCCTTCTTCGGTGCACCTAACCCGGTGAAGGGCGACTTCGGGGCCTCCAGTGTCTTGAGCTTCGGGAGCAGCGTCTCCACTTTCTGCGCGCCGTAACCAGTCCCAACGCGGCCGACATAGACGAAGTGGTCGCCGCGATAGACGCCGACCAGAAGGGATCGGAACTTGCCGTTGGTCCTGGCGTAGGCACCGATCACCACCTCGTGGCCAGCGCGGCATTTCGATTTGGCCCAGGTTTCCGTGCGGCCGGACTGATACGGTGCATCCGCCTGCTTGGAGACAATGCCTTCCAGGGACAGTTTACAGGCAGACCGAAGAACCGCGTCGCCGCCAGTCTCGAAGTGTTCGACAAAGCGGATGCGCGGATCGTTGCCGGCCTCGGAAAAAAGGCTCTGAAGCCGCGCCTTGCGATCGACAAGCGGTAGAGACCTCAAGTCCTCACCACCTTCAAAGAGAAGATCGAAAGCGAAGTAGACCAGGTCTTTGGTCTTGCCCTCCGACAGGGCCGCCTGCAGAGCCGCAAAATCGGGGGCACCATTCTCGTCGAGCGCACAGATCTCGCCGTCGATAATGGCATCGGGCAGCGCGGAGGCGGTCTCGGCGATCTCGGGATACTTTGCGGTCCAGTCAAGGCCCTTGCGGGTCTTGAGGGTAGCGTCGCCGTCGAGCACCCGCATCTGGATCCGGTAGCCGTCGAACTTGATCTCGTGGATCCAGCCGCTACCGGCCGGCGGGCGCCCGAGCGTCTGGCAGAGCTGGGGTTCGATGAAGTCCGGAAGATCGACTGGCGTTATGCTCTTCGGAAGCTGGTCGTCCGTTGCACCTTCCTTGCGCTCGTCGGCGGCAAGCCCATGATTGCTGTCCCAGACGGCATCGGCCTGAACGTCGCCGCCTTGCACCATGAACGGCTTCGGCTTGCGGCCTTTGCCGGCGGCGATCACATCCATGGGTCGGCCCGAGGCAACCGAGGTGTCGTTGTCCTCCAAGACCGCTGCGCCGTTTTCTTCGACGGAAAACTCATCATGGTGCTTGATCAGCAGCCAGTTCGTCCGCTTGCCGCGTTCGCGGTCGTTGCGCATGCGCACCAGGACGAAACTGCCGTGCAGCCGCTCGCCTTCCAGCGTGAACTTGAAATCGCCTTTTGCCAGCGCCTGCTCCGGGCTCTTCTTCCCCTCCGGCTCCCAGTACCCCCGATCCCAGAGCATCACGGTGCCGCCGCCATACTGTCCTTTCGGGATGGTGCCTTCGAAGTCGCCGTAGTCGAGAGGATGGTCTTCAACCTCAACCGCCAGCCGCTTGTCATGCGGATCGAGAGATGGCCCTTTCGTCACCGCCCAGGATTTGAAGACGCCGTCGAGTTCGAGGCGCAGATCGTAGTGGAGGCGGGTCGCATCGTGCTTCTGGACTACGAAGCGACGGCGATTGCTGCGGGCGATCCCCGTTTCGCCGCTGGGTTCCGCCGTCTTTTGAAAGTCGCGCTTCGACCGATAGGTCGATAGTTTGTCACTGGCCATGGTCTTCCCCGAAGCAACTCCGATAACGGAATGCCGTCCGATGGTCGGAAGTTCCATGACGGTATTCCAAAAGGCAGGTCCGAGAGCACGCGCGCTTATGTCAACCTCGCCTCATCGGATGCGACGCCGGCGTTGATCCGTCAGGTACCGGCTAATCGTGCTGGCCGCACCGGATGGAGAGCGAGCTTCGGTTTCACGGAGCAATGACAGTAGGCATGCCGGCTTTGAGGCAAGCAGCCAAGAACGCATCGCGCGCGACCAGGGCCGGTAGGCGCCCGTTCAGGGCGCCGCAGCAGGCCTTCACCGCTCGCTCATGCCGTTCTCCGTGGCGCAGCGGCCATTCGTTTTCGAGAAAATCCAAAACCTTCGAATGACCTGGGAGAAATCAGAGCCTCCGGGCTTTGTTGTCGCCTCAATGGAAATTGCGCGCTTTCACCTTGAGGGTGTCGATGTGCAGATCCGGGATGAAGATGTCCCTGGGCTTTGCGGCGGCCACCTTGTCTCGCGAGTCCGCACTTCCCGGCGAGCCATGGGCGAACTCGTCTCCACGGCCGGTTGCCAGCTTGAAGGCCGCGTCGCGGTCCGCCAGCCCGGAAAGATCTCCGGAAAGGTCGAAGAGTTGCTGGGCAACGAGATGGACGACGTCGCCCTCGCGTTGAATGCGGCCGTTGATCGCCATCATGGAAGACCCTAGGACGATGCGACGACGACGTTCGAACAGACTGGGCCAGACGACCACGTTGGCCGGATCGGTCTCGTCTTCGATGGTCAGGAACATGCCCCCTTTGCCGAGCCCGGCTTCTGCCGGACGAGGACGAGACCAGCCGTCATCAGCCAGCGTCCGTCGCGCGCGCTCATGGCCTCCAAACAGGTGACGATCCGCCGTTCGTTCAGGTCCTTGCGAAGAAAGGCGATTGGGTGCTCGCGGAGGGTCAGCCCGGTGTGCCCGTAGTCTTCGACGACGTTGTGGCCTTCCGTCATCTGGCGGAGCGTCACCGTCGGCTCCCGCTGCTCGGCCACCGCCCTCGCCTTGCGCTGGGCCGCGGCGGCGAAGAGAGGCAGGGGTTCGTCGCGGAGCGCCTTGATGGCCCAAAGGGCGTCACGGCGTTGGAGCTTGAGCGACGGCAGGAAGGCGTCGGCTTCCGCGAGCTCGACCAGTGAGGCCGCCGGGACCGCTGATCGTCGCCACATGTCGTCGACGCTCGCGAATGGATCGTCCATGCGGGCCGCGACCATACGAGCCGCGTCGACCGCGGCAAGACCCCGCACCATGCGCATACCCAGCCGGACATCATGACGCGCGCTGCCGTCGATCGGCTCAAGAGTACAATCCCATCGCGAGTGGTTGACGCAAACCGGACGGACCTCGACACCGTGTTTGCGCGCGTCGCCGACGATCCGGGCGGGCGCGTAGAAGCCCATCGGCTGGGAGTTCAGCAAGGCTGCACAGAAGACATCTGGATAATGGCACTTGATGAAGTTGCTCGCGTAGGCAATCAAGGCAAATGACGCCGCATGGGACTCCGGAAAACCATAGCTTCCGAATCCCTCAAGCTGAGAGAACGTCTTTTCGGCAAATTCGGCGGCGTATCCATTTGTGATCATGCCGGAGACCAGCTTGTCCTTGAAACGGCTGACCCCGCCCGTGAACTTGAACGTCGCCATCGACTTGCGGAGCTAGTCGGCCTCGCCACCGGTGAATCCGGCGCAGACCATCGCCACCTTCATCGCGGACTCCTGAAACAGCGGGACGCCCATGGTTTTGCCGAGGACTGCCTCGAGTTCCGGGGTCGGATACTCGACCTTCTCCTTGCCTTCGCGGCGGCGCGATGGCCGATATGTCACGTCGGGCGATAGAGGGTCCGAGAAGGCTAAGCACTCAACAGCGCGCCGCCCGCGATCGAAATCGCACCGAATGCTCCGAATTTCTGCAGCCTTCGCATGTCCCTCTCCTCCTGTTTGCGGCAGCGCCCAACCTTCAGCCCCGGTCAATGTTCCAGAAGAAAGCGATTAGCAGGAATCGTGGCGCACTATTGCAGGGAGACTGCAGGTTTCATCGGACGCCTGAGACACTTTTGCATTCAGTTTGTTTTTCCAGCGCACTGAGAACCATCCAGTCTCAGCGGTCGTTCGGCCGAGATTGGCTGCGAACGAAAGACCCCGAACTCGAGCATGAAACTCGTAGCGGTCTTCCTTCGCTCGTGCTCGCGGCCGCTAGGTGTGGTCTATGGCGATATCGGCACCAGTCCCCTCTACGCCTTCAGGGAAGCGCTCATGCGACGGCCGGTTCGGGTTCGCATCGTGACAACCTGCTGGGATTCCTATCACTCATCGTCTGGGCTCTGACGATCGTCGTGACAATAAAGTACGTCAGCTTCGTCCTGAAGGCCGACAATCGCGGCGAAGGAGGAACTCTCTCCCTGGACCCTCGCGCGCGCGCCTGCAGTCCTGTTCTTCGTCCAGCGGTTCGGAACGGGCGGCGTCGCGTCGGTGTTCATCCTTTGACGATTAAGACGGTCCCCTTGGCGAGGCTCAAAACCTTTGATGCTTGGCTTCCGAGGATGAGTCGATTGATCCCACGGTATCCATGCGATACCATCGGCAGGGCTCGCGCTCTCGACCGCGACCGTATCGACGTCACCCGTGCATAGCTTCGCAGCCGCTTGGAGTGTCTTCTTGCTTTGCTCCGCATTGCCCTTCGCGATGTCTTCGTACATGAGGGGCGACCAAACGTCTGGTGCGAAGAACATTGAGGGGATTGAACTCACGGTTACGATCGTGATTTTTGCTTTGAGTATTTGAGCTAGCTCGGAAGCCTGCTTCACTGCATTCGTCGCAAGATCAGACCCGTCTGTTGCGACAAGGATGTGCTTGAATATCGTCGTACTCCTGTTCGCTTGCGCGAACCGAACATAAACCACAGTCGAAGGTAGAGTCTATCGACGGCCGGTTTGCGACAGAACCCGTTGTTCATAATTATCGCGTAACGCGGTCTGATGCCAAATCTACGGTGGAAAGCACGGCTTAGGGCCGTTTCGGACTGGTATCCGACTTCGGCGGCAACTTGGCGATGGAATCTGCCGAGTCGAGCAGCCCCCGCCTTGCAGCGTCACGCCGATGGTATAGCCCCTCAAGCGCGGACCTCTGGACGCTGTAGAAGGTGCTGCCAGGGGCTCTAGCTCAAGCTCTTCGGGAAGCCTTGGCAGATCAGCCGATTATGAACGTGCGTCGATCCGACAATTGCGCCTGCCACATTTACCGCAAGCTCGTCATCTCCATGGCATCGAACGAATCCCTCAAGGATGAGGAAATTTCCAAGCATCGAAACTGTGATCCGCGAGGCATCTAATTCCGATGCTGCTTCTAGCGCACATTTGACGGCGGCCTTGGTCGCTGCCGAGCAATGTCCGGCTTCGATGCCGTACCGCGATGACTCTTGGCCGTCCAATCGTAGGATCATTTTCACTTCCTCCAAAAACATGGGAGGCTACAGTTCTTTATATTAGGAGTCTATAAACTAAGACATGCGCTCCAGGGGTTTCATTGATGGCACGCTCAGCCACCGTCACATGCGGTAGGCGTCTATTTGGGTGATGCGGCTCGTAGCCCTCATCGCGGAGGTGACAGCTTACCGCCACGCAGGAAAAACCAGCGTTGGTTCTTTCGTGAAAATTCGTCGACTTCACCTTGAGCGTGTCGATGTGCAAGTCCGCGGTGTAGATATCCCTCGCCGTTACCTACGCTGTTCGTTCCCGTGAATCTAGGGTTCCCCGGCGACCATGGGCGATCTCGTCAGCCCGGTCGGTCGAAAGCAGGATAGCTCGAAGACTTGCTGGACAACGAGATAAACGACATCTCCTTCCCGCTGGATGCGACCATTGATTGAGATCATCGATGCCCGAGCGATCCGCCTCGACCGTGCGAAGAGGTTCGGCCAGACAACGACATTGGCGATGCCGATCTCGTCTTCCAATGTTATGAACACGACGCCCTTGGCCGAGGCCGGCCGTCGACGCACAAGCGCCAAACCCGCCGCCATGAGCCAGCGGCCATCGCGAGCGACATTGCCTCGCAACAGGTCACGATCCGCCACGGGTGAGATCGCGCCGTAGAAAGCCGAGTGGGTGCTCGCGCAACGACAGCCCAGTGTGGCCAGAGTCCTCGACGACGTTAAGACCCGCCGTCAGCGCCGGAGTTCAACCTCAGGCTCCCGTTGCTCGGCAATCGTCCTGCCCCGTTCGGCATGCTGTCGCAAACCAGGGACGGGTGGCGCGCGGACCAAACAGGAAGCTTGGATGTCGGCAAATATTCAAGCAATTGCCATTCGGCGCATTCTCCAGCGATAGTTGCATGTAGCCTTGATTTATATCACTGTGTAGTCGTGACGGAGAGCTGAAGTGATGGACCAAAAGAAACCGAATCCGATCGATATCCATGTTGGCGCAAGGATCAGATTGAGACGCACGATGCTGAGGATGTCTCAGGAGAAGCTTGCGGCCGGTTTGGGAATTACCTTTCAACAGGTCCAGAAATACGAGAAAGGCAGCAATCGTGTCGGCGCAAGCCGTCTTCAGCAGATTGCAACTATCTTAAATGTGCCTGTCAGCTATTTCTTCGCCGAAGCGCCAGACGGCTCACCACTGAGCGGTCGCAAGCCGTTTCTACCGGAGGAAGAAGCAGTTTCCGCCTTCCTGGCGACCCGTGAAGGACTGGAGCTCAATCGTGCGTTTCAAAGGGTGGCGGACGCAAAGCTTCGCCAAAATATCCTTCAGCTCGTCACATCGCTAGGCCG
The DNA here is from genome assembly GCF_056755115.1 of Rhizobium sp. SVR5-2C. Lineage (NCBI taxonomy): Bacteria > Pseudomonadati > Pseudomonadota > Alphaproteobacteria > Hyphomicrobiales > Rhizobiaceae > Rhizobium > Rhizobium sp. SVR5-2C. Next base: position 53,045 of record NZ_JBNDHT010000001.1, read on the forward strand.
CACGTCAGAGCCGGAACACCACCAAGCCGACTCGGGCGTGGCGCGTTAGTGGATCGTTTCTGTGCTCCGGCTTTTGACATTTGGAGGGCTCCAGCTTGCCGAGGACGGACGAGGAACAGTGCCACTGCCGCAGAAGGCAGTGTTTGCTCTGACTTATATGTTGGCCAGCGCTGAATTCGAACTCCCACGCGACTATCTCGCAAGGCTGCTTTGGACCGCCGATCCAAACGCCGCGAAGACTAACTTCCGCAAGATGATCGAGCGGGTGCGCAAATGCGCCGCCGAGGGCTGGCTCGTCCCACTTGAATTCACCGCCTCGACGGCGCGTCTATCCGCGGAACCGATCGAAGCAGACTTTTCCATTTTTTCCGGCGACCTTGAAGCACTGCCGCGACTAGCTGCGGCGTCGAAATTGCTGACGCGGCAGTTCCTGGACGAAGCCAATTTGCCGGTCGGGCTGAAATCATGGGTCGAAAAGCAGAGGTCGGCCCAGCGGAAGAGTTTTCGGGAGATGTTCTTCAAGGCGCGCGAGCTGGCCGCCAATCGGTCCGATTGGGTCGACATCAAGGATAGCGCAAGACAGCTCCTGGAGCATGATCCGGGTGATGTTGCTGTTCGGGAGGTGCTGCTTGAAGCACATCGCCAGACAAGTCGAATCGGCGCCGTTGCGCGATCCACTGGTGGCGCCGAGCTCGCCCTGCCCCCCGGGACTGCAGCTACGCTCCTGGCGGTGCCGACAGAACTTCCCCGGCTGGTTTTACTTCCGCCACAGGGGGCCGAAGAAAATTCCGCCTGTCCAACCCGCGCCTTGCTGGAAGACATTACGATTAGCCTGTGCTCATTGAGAACGGTGGCGGTCGTGGCCCCCTATACGGCCGTCCGCATTCGCCAAGATGCAAATAAGATCGCCCAGTTGGAGAGACATTCCATCTCCTACGTCATCGATACGAACATCAGTGGCGAAGGTCTCTTCATCCAGATGATCTTCCTTCCGTCCGACAGTGTCTTGTGGGCGGAGCGCTTTCGCCTGAAGCCGAGCTCGCTTGCGTCACATCGAAAGCAAGTTGCGCAAATGATCGTGGCGGCGATCAGCAGTCATCTTCAGCATACGGAGATCATGCTCGCCGATTATCGCGCTTACCCTGATGTCTATCGATCCTATCTCGCAAGCATACAGCATCTCAACAAGTTCACGCTCCCAGATGTCCGTCGGGCGCGCAACGCATTCAGAGAAACCCTGAAGATGCGCAGCGATTTCGCACCGGCCTTGGCCGGCCTGTCCCGCACCTACGCCTGGGAATGGGTGTTGACCGCACGAGGTGAAGCCGAACTCCTTGTCCAAGCGCAAGAGACCGCGAGAAGAGCGGTGGCGCTGGAGCCTGAGCTGGCTTCGGCGCATCGGGAGCTTGGGTTGTCGAGACTCTATATCGGTGATGTTGACGGAAGCCTCGACGCCTTTGACCGCGCGGAAGGGCTGAGCCCACATCTTGCCGACGCGGTCTGCGGATATGCCGATGCGCTGGTTCACGCTTCTAGGCCCGCCGACGGGCTGGCAAAAATCGAGAAGGCGATCCAGTTGAATCCGATCTGCCCTGACGACTACTTCTGGATAGCGGCGGGCGCCAGTTACTTCCTGGGCCAATTTCGACAGGCGATCAGTTATATCGATCAAATGGACGATTCCTCATCAGCCCAGCGATTGCTTGCGGCAAGTTATGCGATGGCCGGCGATGCTGCGAAGGCGCGCATGCATCGCCGCAAGGCCCACGAGCTCAATCCGCATTTCGACCTGGACAAGTGGCTGTCCGTGCTTCCTGTAAAAGAGCAATGGCAGAAAGACCTCTACCGCGAGGGTCTACTCAAAGCTGGATTCTAGATTTTTAAGTACCGGAACCTAAGGAGGGAACATGGCAAGAGTTGTTGTAATTGGGCTGCCCGGAGACGATCAGCTTTATGTGGCGGACTTGGACGCGGGAACCGTACAGCCGATGCAGTCACCCGCTTCCGGCCCGCTCGCTGCCGCGAACAGTCTCAGAAATGCGGGCGGAACAGTTATCAAGGACGTCAATCTTGCCGTCGCTGTCTCCTCCTCTGAACAGGCTTTTTCGGGCGTCTTCGATGGCTAAGCTGATGACTGCGTGACGTCATGGAGCGCATATGCTCCCCAAACGAGACCTATGAGCGGGTGCGTCCCTTACTAAAAACGTTTGGGATCACCCGTATAGGCCGCCAAACCGGACTTGATCAGATCGGCGTACCAGTCTGGTGTGCCTACATGCCCAACGCCAGGTCGATCGCCGTTGCTCAAGGCAAAGGGCTGACCGACGCTGATGCGAGAACATCCGCGGTTATGGAGGCTCTCGAGCGAGCCGTCGCGAGCGCCCCGTTCCTGTCTACGAGGAACACGTCTGCGCTAGCTCTTCGTGATGCCGGACAACGTGTCGACCTGCTCGTTCCGCTCCTCGCCCGAAACCAACCCCTTCCGCGTGATACCGAGATCACGGCGTTTGCGGCAGGGGTGGATCTAATGACGGGTGACCGCGTCCACGTTCCCAGTGGGGCCGTGCTGCTTGATCGAACCCTGTCGGACTGCCGGTACTGGCAGTCTTCCGACGGCCTCGCATCGGGCAACACCTATGACGAGGCAGTTTCTCACGCTCTTCTCGAGCGCATCGAACGCGACGCCCACGTCTTGTGGCAGGTAAGTCCGGAAACGAAGCAGCACACCCTGTGCATGGATCCCAGCGCTTTTGACGACGAGAACGTCAAGTCGCTCGTCATGCGGATCGAGAATGCCGGCATCGCGCTGCGGTTGTTCGACATCACAAGCGATATCGGCATCCCATGCATCGCCGCATTTCTTGCGACCAAAACCGCCTTGGCAACCAGCGCCGCCCGTTATGTGGACGTGACATTTGGCTGCGGCGCCCATCCTTCTCCCGAACGCGCTGCGATACGAGCGCTGACGGAGGCGGCTCAGTCTCGCGTTACCTACATCAGCGGCGCCCGGGACGACGTGTTTCATGAAACCTACAGGCAACCATTGCCCGAGCGGTTGCGACGGCTGTTTTACGCCGAGCCTTCCCGCCATGTGCCCGCACCCGGCCCGCGGGATCTCGAAGGAATTTTGATGCGCCTAAAGCAGACAGGTATCACGCAAGCAATCGCCATTCGATTGAGCCAGCGGGAATTGCCCTTCTCGGTCGTCAAGATACTGGTGCCTGAATTGGAAAACCCAGAGGGGGAGCGACGGCAAAGGTTTGGCAACAGGGCGATCGCAGCATCGTTTGCGTCATGAAAGTGGTCTTCGTCGGCCCAAGCCTTCCGGATGCAAGGCGCTTCGTTGCGGAAGGTATCATCATAAAGCCGCCAGCGGTGCAGGGTGACGTGCGTCAGGCGGTCGACGACGGTGCTCGCGCCATAGGATTGATTGATGGCGCCTTCGAGAATGTCGCGCCCGTCTGGCACAAGGAAATTCTCTATGGACTCACGAAGGGCGTAGCGCTCTTCGGAGCAGCGAGCATGGGCGCGTTGCGGGCCGCGGAGTGCCACGCGTTCGGCATGATCGGTGTCGGGAAGATCTACAAGGCCTACGCGGACGAAAGCCTGGTCGACGATGCGGATGTGGCTTTGCTGCACGGGCCCGAGGAACTGGGATATGTTACAATCACTATTCCGATGGTCAACGTTTCTGCAACCGTCGCATGGTGTCGTCTCCACGGTCTTGTCTCGACCCAGGAAGCGCGGTGGCTCGAGGAAAGCGCGCGTTGCTTGTTTTTCAAAGCTCGCACCTGGAAATCGGTCATTGCAAACTACCCGGGGATCAGCGCCGCGCGTGCTGATGAACTGCTCCAAATTCTTCACGACAACTACGTTGATCAGAAGAGAGCGGACGCAATAGCCCTGATCGATGTCCTACATCAGGCTGATGAATGTTCCCCTCCACCGAGCTTCGCATTCAGCCGAACATCTCTCTGGCGTATGGCCTGACGTCGTCAGCCGTGCGTTGTGTCACGCCGATGTCACGCCCGCCGCCCCTAAAACAGTTCTAAGCTATGCGCATCAATTGGGGGTTTAAGCATGGCATGCTCAGAACTGCAACATATCGATAGAGAAACAGAACTCGTCGCCTTGGCAAGAATGGTGATTTACGCGCGTGAGACCGCGAGAGATCTCAAATCGAGCGAGGTGGAGGCCGGGCTTTCCGTGACACTCGAAGCGATCACCAAGGAGCTTACCGGCGACATAACGATAGATGTCTCGGGGATCGAACAATCACGAAAAGCACCGGGTCGGAGTTATCAATAAGCGGGAAGCGACTAAAGGAACCTGGGGCACTGGAACTGCCATTTAGCCATTGCGCGGTCCAGTGGCGACTGCAGCGGAGCGTCGGGAGATGTCCGCAGCAGGCAGGCTTTTAGGGTCAAACCTTCCTCGTTCTTTTCGCGCGCTACGCGACGCGTTAGTCGGATGAATAGCCCGGTGTCCAAGGACGCGCGCCGTTTCGAACGGCGGTGTCCGAGCTGGGTTAGCGGCGGCTTTCGTTCATGTCGGCGGGGTCATTGTTGAGATCCCTTCTTGCCTGGACGTGTCTTGGTTCGGTCGCATCTTCGGAGTCCGTGATTACCGTCGGCTTGGCGTTGTGACGCCCGACGCCTTCCGGTCAGCTACCGACTTGGCGAACTCCCCTTGGCTCTTTTTCTACGTCTGACATCTCATTCGCCCTTCTGCTTGTAGCCGTCCGAAACCTTCTTGACCTCGGGGTCACTGTTGGTTTCACCGTCGGCATCCTTCGCCCGATCGGGGTCGTCCTTCGCAGGAAGGTAGCCGGGCGGAGTGTTTTCCTGCGGGCCTTCCCAGCGGGGCGACTGGTCGGTGGTGCCGGGAGCGCCGTCTTTCGGTTTGTCCATACCCATGAGGAAGTCTCCTTTCATCCGGATCTAACTTACCCGGCCGTTGCAGGTTCCACTGATGAACGAAAAGGCCACCGGAGATTTGGGAACCATTCGGACCGATCGACATCCATTTTGCCGAGCGAGCCGTGTCAACCGGACATGACAGGATGGCGAACCCAGCGGTTTTTCCGGTTTCTCGCCATGGTGAACGGAAGGAAGCTCTCGAGTTGGGTTCCACGGACAGACCGTGGGCTATGCTTTGCCTTGGATTATGCGGCAGGTTGACGCTCAATTTTCCTCCTCGGCGAACATTCGCATAGGGTTGGTTGATCGAACAACCCTACCTCACTCCTCACTTCACCAGTCCGATCTCGCTCGGTCGCCATGACTTGTCGAAGAAAGGTTCGAGCGGGCTGTACAGGCGCAGGATCGTGAACCAGCCCTTCTTCGGGTCAGCCTGAATCCAATTGCCGCGCGGAACGCCTTGCGGCTGCTCAGGCGTAAACCAGACCGTGGTCGAGCCGTAGGCACCGGCCTCGGCGGCAGGTGAAGGATAATTCCGGCTACCCGCGCGCGGATAGCGCTGTGGCGTGTCGAGCATCGAGCGAGTCATATTGTCGTAGACCGTGAGCGACCAGAAATTCGCCTCCGGGGACACGCCTCGGCAGTGTAACCTTATAGGCCTTAGCACCAATCGAAGGGTTTTTGTCGTCATCTGTCATCGCTAGCAGATATTGCGAGCCGATGCCCGGCAGCCGCATCGCCATGGCCGGGTGATGCCGGTCACGCCGTAGAAAAAGATCGTCCGCGCATCCATCGTCCGAGAGCCGGTCGCGGGAAATGGTTTGACGCCCTCGGGGGTGATCTCCAGAATAGGTGTTTCGAACGCGTAGCCGGAGAGGAAGAGATAATTGGACCAGGACGAATTCGGGTAACAGAACCAGCTGGGATTTCGCGGCGACATGAAAAGGCTGCGAGAGGTCGCATTGGCTACCGCGAGCGCCTCGGTCATGATCCTTCAGCGTACGTCCGGTGCAAAGGGTTGACGATGCCGATTGCGGCCAGCGGCCCCGTCAGCTCCGGGCCTTGGAGGTTCGGGGAACCGCTAGAACGTGGTGTGTGGAATATCCCGGTGCCTTCGCAGGGAAAGGAGGTTCAATCCGAAGTCGTCATCGCTCCTGTCGTTGGCTTCGACGCGGATGGATTCAGACTCGGGTATGGAGGTGGTTTCTTCGACCGGACCCTCGCTCTCTTGCAGCCCTCCCCGCTAGTTGTCCGGGTGGGTTTGAACTGCAAAAAATAGAAACGATCCATCCACTGCACCACGATATTCCAATGGACTACATTGTCACAGACGTCGCCGTGCATCGACGGAGCACTCACAGTAATGAATGACGGCGCTATCGCCGCAGAAAAGCTCGAGGCGGTAAAGCCGCGTGCCGGGCCGTAGCGAGGAGCCGAATGTTCCTCATGAGGTCATGGTAATCGCCCATATGTCGATGCGTTCTTTCCCACGCGATAACGTCAACGTCAGTTCTCCTGAAGCCGGCTCTCGTCGCATCGCGGACGTTAGGATCATCGCCACCGGCCGTAGCTGATGGAAATCCGCTCTGCCGGCTGCCGTGGCTGTCAGGAGATTTACCGATGCTGCCCAGCAGAACTGGCAGCCAGTCAAGCTGCCGCGCTGGCGCTAGTCAAATGGAACGGGCGATCTTCGTCTTGCAAACTCACTGGACTGGCAAGATCAGCTTAACTGTTGGGAAGTAGGACCGGTACCGCCCAACGTCGCGTGTCAGCAGTGGAAGCTGCTGAACCGCTGCGTGCGCGCCGATGAAAAAATCCGGCAAGACGCCGGTACGAGAACCGCCGGCCCGGCGATATCGTGTGAATACTTTTCCCGCAAGGAATAGTGCGGCCCGCGGAAAGGGAGTGACGACCAGCCCAGCTTCTTCAATGAACGCGTCAAGGTCTTCGATGCGTTCATAGCGAACCGCAAGCTCGGCATAGACGACATCATTGATCAACAATGGACCGGCGAGACTGGCCGTTTCGAGTTGCTCGATCGACCAGTCTGCCCAGGTTGAGTCATTGGTGACAAGGTCGAGCAATACATTCGTGTCGACAAGCGTCACGCTTCACCGCGCGTGAGCGCCATGATCGCGTCGGTATCAAGTCCCTTACCGGCATGCCCTCGCAGCTTTTGAAAGCGGCTGGCTGGCTGGATCTTATCAGCCCTTGTCAGCAAAACGCTGCCATCCGCGGCCCGACGGAAGTCGACCTGGCTTCCGGGGACGATCCCGAGTAAGTCCCGAACCGCTTTCGGGATGGTGACTTGCCCCTTTGCTGTAACTGTCGTCGTCATGTTGCAACCTTGTAATACCGATATCGGATTAGGTATTACTTTCCGGCTTCGATTTCAAGCTCCACGCGGCCATCCGATCGCCCGTCGACGCCCGTTGCGCAATAAGACGACGAACTTCCGGCCTTTCGGAAGTCGTCGAACTCCATCGGCGCAAACGCAAGCCGAGCTTGATACGAAATCAGGGACCGGCGCCGTATCGGAGACTTGGCAACTAAGCGCAAGTTCAAGAGCGAGGCGTTCTCAGCGATCCGCAACGCCGCCGAAGGAATGTTGCCGTTGGAACCATTGGCAAGGAAACCATGAAGACCTTCGAGGCATGCCTTTCTGTCCCTCCGGGGCTGACGCCAAGCGAATTGAAGCGGTCCGAGAGAACAATCATGTGACCCAATGCACGTTATCTCAACAGATCTAACGGCATGTTCAAGGAGCTGCGATCAGATGCGCAATTCGCTTTCCCGGCATTTCCTACAGCGGCACATCGTCGCGACGGGTACCCATCTCTTGAAACGGATCGGGCTCATGCGACCAAGCTGCCATTCAGGACGCCGAGATAGTCGCGAACCGCTAAGGGCGTTCCTGCCGCGAATGCCGGAGGAGATCAGTCATGCTTGGTGCAGTGCTCCGCACGGGAAATCCCTCGGCGAGCTGGTCGCAGATCTCCGCGCGATTTCCGGCTGCTTCGCATGATCGGTCAAATACGAGCCGGCCCACCATTCATGAGCCGGTTCGATAACTGTATGCAACAATTCTCATCTAGTCTTCCGGCCCCGCCTGCCTACCTCTTTAAGCTGTCACCCATCCCACGCGCGCCCGAATAGGCGCCTACCAAGACGAAGTGGAGCTGACATGCGTACCGATCGACTTGAAATATCTCGCCGGGACTTACTTATCTCGTCGGCCGCGACGATCGCGGTTACGAGTGCCGCGACCAGTCCGGCGGCTCAACCCGCTGGAGACGAGATGGCGCCGACATCCAAATTATCGTTCACCGTCAACGGCAAACGTCACGACGTAGAGATCGATAATCGAACTACCTTGCTCGATGCCTTGCGGGAACACCTTCACCTGACGGGAACCAAGAAGGGATGCGACCATGGCCAGTGTGGCGCATGCACGGTCATCGTGGACGGCCACAGGCTCAACTCCTGTCTGACGCTCGCCCTCATGCATGAAGGCGGCCAGATCACCACGATAGAGGGGATGGGAGAGCCCGGGGACCTCCATCCCATGCAGGCGGCTTTCGTGAAACATGACGGCTTCCAGTGCGGCTATTGTACGTCGGGGCAGATCTGTTCCTCCGTGGCGGTCCTCGAGGAGATAAAGGCGAACATCCCGAGCCACGTCACCAGCGATCTTACCGCTCAGGCTCATGTTACGCCTGCGGAGATCCGCGAGCGCATGAGCGGCAACATCTGTCGCTGCGGCGCCTACTCGAACATCGTCGACGCTATCGTCGAAGTCGCGGGGACAAAAGTATGAAAGCCTTCACCTACGAGCGTGCAACGACGATAGAGGCCGCCGCCAAATCCGCTGCCGCCAATCAGCATGCCAAATTCATCGCCGGCGGCACCAATCTTCTCGATCTGATGAAGCTGGAGATCGAAACGCCCACGCATCTGATCGATGTCAACGGTCTCGGCCTGGATAAGATCGAAGCGACGCCCGAAGGCGGACTGCGCATTGGCGCACTGGTCCGCAACACCGATCTTGCCGCCCACCAAACCGTCAGGCGCGACTACGGGCTTATCTCCCGCGCGCTCGTCGCAGGCGCGTCGGGCCAGTTGCGAAACAGGGCGACCACGGCGGGCAACCTGCTGCAACGGACGCGTTGTCCTTACTTCTATGACACCAACCAGCCATGCAACAAGCGGCAGCCTGGCAGCGGCTGTTCGGCCATCGGCGGCTTCAGCCGCCAGCACGCCATAGTCGGGACGAGCGAGGCGTGCATCGCGACCCATCCGAGCGATATGGCGATCGCCATGCGGGTACTCGACGCCGTTATCGAAACGCTCAAGGCCGATGGCAGCCGCCGATCCATTCCGATCGCCGAGTTTCATCGGCTACCGGGCGACACACCTGACATCGAGACGGTGCTCGGACGCGGCGAACTCATCACCGCGGTCCTGCTGCCGCCGCCAATTGGCGGCCGGCAGATCTACCGCAAGGTCCGCGACCGTGCCTCCTACGCCTTCGCGCTCGTCTCCGTTGGAGCGGTCATCCAGCCTGACGGCACTGGACGCGTGGCCATCGGCGGCGTCGCCCATAAGCCCTGGCGCGTTGAAGCGGCCGATACCGAGCTTTCGAAGGGAGCAAGAGCGACGGCCGGAGTGCTTCTGGCGGACGCTCGTCCGACCGAACAGAACCGATTCAAGGTCGATCTTGTCGAGCGCACGCTCGGCGCGGTCATCGCTGAAGCCAAGGGGTGATAAGCCATGCAGTTCGACACGCCAGCAACGACCAATCCGATCGACCGCCTCAAGGTCATTGGCCAGCCGGTCCACCGGATCGACGGCCAGCTCAAGACCACGGGCCAGGCCAAATATGCCTACGAATGGCATGATCCAAGCACGCGTTACGCCTATGGATATCCGATCGGCGCAGCGATCGCCAAGGGCCGCATCAACTCCATCGATGTTTCCGCCGCGAAGAAGGCGCCAGGCGTGCTCGCCGTCGTGACGGCGCCTGACGTCGGCGAGCGAGAAAAGGGGAAGTTCAACACCGCGAAACTGTTCGGCGGTAGCGAGATCCAGCATTATCATCAGGCGATCGCCGTCGTTGTCGCGGAAACATTCGAACAGGCGCGTGCCGCGGCAGCGCTCGTCAAGGTCGACTACGCGCAGGAGAAGGGCGCGTTCGATCTCAAAGAGGCGATGAAGTCGGCAGTGAAGCCCGAATCCGGCGATCCCGACACGGCCGTTGGTGATTTCGACGCCGCCTTCAAGGCTGCACCGGTCACCCTCGACCAATCCTATACGACACCGGACCAATCGCATGCGATGATGGAGCCGCACGCCTCTATCGCAGCCTGGGACGGAGACGAGCTGACGGTCTGGACGTCGAGCCAAATGATCGACTGGTGGCGGTCTGATCTCGCAACGACCCTCGGCATCGATAAGGAAAAGATCCATCTGATGTCGCCCTTCATCGGCGGCGGGTTCGGCTCCAAGCTGTTCCTGCGGGCCGACGCCGTCCTTGCCGCATTCGGCGCGAACGCTGCCGGGCGTCCGGTCAAGGTCGCGCTCCCCCGGCCGTTCCTCATGAACAATACGACGCACCGCCCAGCGACGATCCAGCGCATTCGCATAGGTGCCGAGCGCGACGGAAAGATCACGGCGATCGCCCATGAGAGCTGGTCGGGAGACCTGCGTGGAGGCCAGCCGGAGACGGCCGTCAACCAGACCCGGCTGCTTTATGCCGGCGCCAATCGGATGACGGCGATGCGGCTTGCGACGCTCGATCTTCCCGAGGGCAACGCGATGCGGGCTCCGGGTGAGGCCTCAGGCATGATGGCGCTCGAAATCGCCATGGACGAGATGGCGGAGAAGCTGGGACTCGATCCCGTCGAGTTCAGGGTCATCAACGATACGCAGGTCGATCCGGAAAAGCCGGGGCGTCCCTTCTCCCACCGCAATTTCGTGGGCTGTCTGAAGCTGGGCGCGGAGCGCTTTGGATGGAGCGGCCGCGGCGAACCTGGCTCGCGCCGCGAAGGCAACTGGCTGATCGGCATGGGCGTTGCGGCGGCCTTCCGCAACAATTTGCTGCTTCCCTCGGGCGCCCGCGTCCGCCTCGATCGCAAAGGCGTCGTCACGGTCGAGACTGATATGACTGACATCGGCACGGGCAGTTACACCATCATCGCGCAGACCGCAGCCGAGATGATGGGCGTAACGGTCGACAGGGTCGGCGTTCACCTTGGCGATTCCCGTTTTCCGGTTTCTTCGGGCTCCGGCGGCCAGTTTGGAGGAAACTGTTCGACCGCAGGTGTCTACGCTGCCTGCGCCAAGCTGCGGGAGGCCGTCGCCCAGAAGCTCGGCTTCAATTCCGAAGACATCATCTTCGAGAACGGCGAGGTTAGGTCCGGCAACAGGTCGGTGTCTCTCGCCGAGGCCGCCGGTGCTGAAGGCCTTGTCGGCGAGGACACGATCCAATGGGGCAAGCTGTCGGAGACCCATCAGCAGTCGACCTTTGGCGCGCACTTCGTCGAGGTTGGCGTGGATGTTACCACCGGCGAGACGCGGATCCGCAGGATGCTGGCCGTCTGTGCGGCGGGCCGAATTCTCAACCCGATTACCGCGCGCAGCCAAGTCATCGGTGCCATGACCATGGGCACCGGCGGCGCATTGTCCGAGGAGCTCGCCGTCGACACCCGCCACGGATTCTTCGTCAATCACGACCTGGCCGGCTATGAAGTCCCGGTGCATGCCGACATCCCGCACCAGGAGGTGATCTTCCTCGATGAGACGGATCCGATGTCGTCTCCGATGAAGGCGAAAGGCATTGCGGAGCTGGGTATTTGCGGCGTCGCCGCCGCGATTGCCAATGCCATCCATAACGCGACCGGCATCAGGGTCCGCCATTATCCAATCACACTCGACAAACTCATCGGTGGTCTGCCCGATCTTGCATAGAGCTTCTGCCGGCGTTTTCCAGAACGCGGTCGTCAAGCGCGGAAATTTGGTGATCGACGTCTCACCTGACCTTCGTCCCGGCGCCGGCTAGGTACTTTCGACGGATGACCCCCGGCCGAAATTCTTGGCTTCGCCGCCGCCTGCCTCGCGGCGGCAGTGTCGCGCTCGGGTGGTAGCTGACGGCTACTTCTGCGGCCATGTATCCGGCGGCGTACTAGCGCGGCGCTTTACCGTCGCGGATGGTGAAGGTGTCTCGGATGGCACTATCGACAGTCGAATAGCCGCCGGACATACCGTCCCTATGGGCATGGAGGTTCCGCAACAAGCGGAATGCGCCGAGCTCCGCCTCTTTCCCCAGTGAAACAACGGCCAAAGGAACAGCGGGGCTGAGGTTCGCGTTACCCTTCGCCGGGTAGCGCGAGGAAAAGCATGCAAGAGGCGCAGACGTCGAAGTTCTTCTCAAAATTTGCCACGCCGCCGTCTGGCTGCTGCTATGGCGCGGCACGTTCGGAACGATCGAAAAGGGAGTGTCGGCGCTCGGACTGATCGTGCTCTCGTTCGTGGTCGCCGTGTTCGTAATGGGGCCGCCGTGGCGCGAAGTGACGAGGGGCGCAGTCCCGTCTCTTCCCGACAAGGACGGAGCGCATTACGCCTTCATTGGAGTCAGCATCCTCGGGGCCACGATCTCCAACTATCTGTTCTTCTTCTATTCGTCCGGGGCTATCGAAGAAAAATGGGACAAATCGTATTTTGGAATAAACAAGATTACCGCGACGTTCGGCATGGCGTTTGGAGGTGCGCTCTCCGTCGCCATCATCGTCCTTGCCGCCATGGTGTACCCTCCCTGCGGCATCGAGGACATCGAAGGCTACGAGCAGATCGCGATGATCCTGACCCCAGCCCTCGGCACCTGGGGGCATCTACATCTTTTCCCTTCGCTGCTGATCACCTGTTTCGGCGCCGCGCTGGAGCTGAGCCTCGCCCAGGCCTATATCACCACCCAGGGGTTCGGCTGGAACTGGTCCGAGGACGCAAAGCCAAAAACCGATCCCGCCTTCAACCTCGTCTAGACGGTTGCCACCGTTATCGCCGTCATTCCCATCGAAGCCGGTCTCGATCCCTTGCGGGTCACCATCTTCTCGATGGCAATCACTGCCATGAGCCTTCCTCTCGGCGTCATCCCGTTTCTGTTCCTGATGAACGATAAGGCGTTCGTTGGCGACCATACGAATCGCTGGATGGGTAACGCTGTCGTCCTGTTCATCATTGGACTGGCCTTCGCTCTTGGCGATCGTCACTGTACCGCTGCAAATTTTGGGAGGCTGACATGCACCCCGTGCGAGACATTCTCGACAAGCAGCTTGTCGATAAGACAAAGATTCGCGTTGGAAGGGCCGACGGCATCGTTCTGCGCCTCGATGAGCACGGGCGGCCCAGAGTCGAAGCGGTCGAACTCGGCGCGTCGACCTTGGCCAGGAGGCTGTTGATAGGCGTCGGTCTTCGCGCGCTTGCTCGCGATCGAGGCGGCGGATATCGGCTCGCCTGGTATCACGTCGTCGACGTCGGTGTCGACATAACCGTCGATGCCGACCGCCGGGAACTGCCGTTGGAGCGTTGGCAGGAGCGGCTTCGTCGAAGCGTTCTGCCCTGGATTCCGGGCGGGCTGTCATGAGCGAGCTATTTCTCCAGGATCTGCTGGGCGCCCGGGTGTTAGGGCGCGGCAACGAGGTGGTCGGACGCATCGAGGAGTCGTGGCGGAAGAGCATGGCGACGAACTTTTCATCGTCGAATATCACGTCGGGACCTTTGCGCTTCTTGAGAGCCTGGCTTCGTCCTCACTCGCCCGTGCCGTCCTCGGGGTTGTCGGTCTTCGCTCAGGTGACGGACTGGCTGTTCCTTGGGACCAACTCGATCTTTCGAACACCGCTACACCGAAGTTGCTTTGTGACCCGCGGCAACTGAAGCCGCCTCGTCGCTCGTCTCCAATCGCCTGGTGGGCGAAGCTCCGGCAAAGCAAATGACACCTCCTGACAATGCGGCGCCGGCCCAGCTACTCCACCAGCGCCAGCGCAGCAATTGACGGTTGAGGTTCGGCTTGACAGCGTTCTGTCAGCCTCATATCGAGTGGTGAATTTGTCTCGGGCGGCTGACCATGGATGTACTGCCAATAGTGTGAGACGGATGGAGCAAGGTGGCACGGGATTTCGGTCCGGCCTTTTTTCGTTGTCCGTGGGCTGAAGACCGCGAAGTTGCGTGAGGCCCGGCATGGGAGGAAGATCGCAAGGTGCCCTTGTCCGCCAGCCCTCACGAGGACCCCGCATCTTGGAGAGGTACTCATGAGTTAATCAAGCGTGGGTCTTCCACTCGGCCCTGGCATATCAGCAGCCAGCAAGCCAGACGCTGAACACTCGTCGCTCTTCCGTTTGGGTTCATGGTCCTGGACTGAGTTCGACAAGTAGGTCGTGCCGGAAAATCTTTGCCAGCCGCCGAAACATTCGCGTCATCTGATCGTTCAGTTGTCTGGGCCGCGTACCGGGGCTTACAGCTCGGCCTCTTCAGCGCCCTTCTGAAAGGTCGCGAGGTCACTGTTTCCCCTCGTCTTACTCGCTCCGCCGAGGCTTCGTTTGACCATAAGGTTGCGCACTGGAACGCATTGCCTCCCCGGCTCGTTAGTTTGGCGGATTGCGTGTCTTGGCGACGCCCGCCAGCGCATCCAGCCAGCGAAACTGGCGACTTGACCCCGCAGGCACTCTCCACCAGCCGCGGGTCTCTTTTTGTACGCCATCTGACCGGAACGGCGGGTTATTTCAGTCATTGATCAGAATTGCCGCACGGCGGTTTTCCTCACCTCAGCTCGTGCTGATGCCTTTCAGTCTGGCGCCGCGTGGTTTCCGCGTCCCCTACCTGCCCCCTTGGCGGTACTTTGACCCTCTCTCGCTAATTCGCCGCATTCCCGCCCCACCGGATCGGACGCACGACACGGGAGCTTCATGACGGAGACCTGCGATGACGACATTGGGAGGCGGTGGCCTCACTGCGCTATGACCGACCTGATTGGCGCTAACCTTGCAAAGCGTTGGAGATCTCTGTTGCGAGCTGATGCTGGGTGAATGGTTTTCCTAGCCGCACGGCATCAATCTGCGCATCCGACGGCAGGTCCGCGTACCCGGTCGCCATTAGGACCGGCAGACCCGGGTGCAGCTGCCTTGCAACCCTGGCTAGTTCGACGCCGTTCATGCCTGGCATGGAGAAATCGGTGATAAGCAGATCGAACTGCTCACCGCTCCCGAGTAACTCGAGCGCCTCGGCTCCCGAATGGGCTTCTACAACTTCATGGCCGAGGTCGAGCAACATGTCCGCGGAACTCATGGCAATCAGCACGTCATCGTCGACCAGGAGAACTCGTTTTGATGCGGTATTCGATTCGATGCCAATTGGCCGCTCTTTTTCTTCGACCTCTGCCGCAGTCCCGTTGGCGACTGGTATCCATAGTTCGGCCGTTGTGCCGGCTCCTGGCGTGCTTCTGAGGGTGAAGCGGCCGCCGAGTTGAAGAGCCAAGCCGTGGATCATCGAGAGCCCGAGTCCGGTACCCCTGCCAAGTTCCTTTGTGGAGAAGAAGGGTTCGACTGCCTTTGCAAGAGTCTCCGCGTTCATGCCGGTTCCGCTGTCGGTCACTGACAAGATGACGTAATGACCGGCTGCAAGGTCAACGCTGCCCTCATTCAGCAGGTTCGCAGCCAGTGCGATCTTCAACGAGCCCCCCTCGGGCATGGCGTCGCGGGCGTTGACGGCGAGATTGAGCAACGCGAGCTCGACTTGGTTGGGGTCGGCGAGAACTGGCGGGAGGTTGTCCGGTAGCTCTCTATCCAAAACAATCATTTGTCCGACGGACCTTCCAAGAAGATCCTCCATGTCCATCACGAGCTTCCGAAGGTCGACGGGTTTGACCTGCAGGTCCTGGCGTCTTGCGAAGGCAAGTAGTCGCTGTGTTAAAGAGGCTCCCCTCCTAGCTCCCTGGAGCGCTCCGTCGACCAGCCTGAGCATGCGCTCGTTGCCCGCGACGGCCTTGCGCAGAAGTTCGAGATTTCCGAGGACTGCCATCAGAAGATTGTTAAAATCGTGGGCGACTCCTCCTGTCAGTTTGCCGATCGCCTCCAGCTTCTGGGATTGGCGAAGCTGCTCTTCGGCCCTTTCACGTTGTGCGACCTCGGCCAGGACAGCCGCGTGAGCCGCCTCCAATTCGGCAGTCCGGGCTGCAACCCGCTCCTCCAGGACTTCGTTCATCTTTTGCTGCTGCGCCTGCGTGTTGCGACGCTCGGTGATGTCCGCCGATACTCCGACCATCTTGACAGCTTCGCCCGCTCTGTTTCGGTAAAGCTGAGCTCTGAGCTCGACCCAGCGGATTGAGCCGTCCGGCCACAGCGTCCTACATTCGATCGCAAAGTCGACGCCGGTCTCGATGGTAGCAGCTAAGGCCTCTTGCATCCGTTGAAAATCGTCGGGATAGATGCTGGACAAAAGGTGCTCATATGTGAACGGATCGTCTTGTCCTCTACCGAAGATCGCCCGGCACATCGTCGAGGTCGTCAGTATCCGGCTGCCGAGGGCGAGCTCCCAGGCGCCGAGGCTGCCTGCCTCCAGCGCCGTCTGCAGTTGGCGTTCCCCTTCGCGCAGCGCCTCAATGCGAGCGCGCGCTTCATACTGGCGGCGGCGCCCTCGCATTGCCGTATGGGCGACGCTGATGAACGTCGTGGCGTGGAACGGCCTTTCCAGGAAGCTGACGTTGCCAAGGACCTCGGAAAGGCGCGCTGCAGCAGGATTGCGTTCTGGACCGCCACCCCGTTGTGTCAAGACTATGAATGGCATGTCCGACCAGCTCGGCTGCTGCTTTATCCATTCCGACAAGGGCTTCAGATCGGCGCTTCGCAGCGCCTCTTCAGTCACGACGACGAAACCAGTAGCCTCGTCGAGCTGGCGCAATAGAGAGGGCAGATCGGCCACAGCCTGGCCGGACACACCAGCCTCCTCGAGCAGCGATGCGGCAATTTGCGCGTCCCTTCCGGATGGCGCTAAGATGAGGTTGACTACGGGCTGGTCAGGAATGTTCGCGATCCTCGTTCGAATCCGACAACAAAGAGTGGCCGTCGCCAGCGAAGGTGGGAACGCCTCGGAGAACTCCTTGAAATGCGGAGAGAGGTTCCCCCACCATCAGCCCCCGCTCGCTGATTGAGAATTCCCGGATCGTCTCCTCGTGTCTACCGGTGCGCTTCTTGATGACGGAAACGGCCCTGCGAACTTTGCCAAAAGCTTCGAAGTAACGCAGCAGGATGACCGTGTCAGATAGATATGTGACATCGACTGGGGATTTCATATCTCCGACCAGCCCGTGCTGAGCGACCGTGAGGAAGGTCGCCGCGCCCTGCCGATTCAAGAACTGGAGTAGTTCGTGCATGTGAAGGATGAGTGCGTTCTCCTCGGGCATCGCCGCCTGGTAGCCGTTAATGCTATCGATCACGACCGTCTTCGCATCGAAGTCAGCGACACGGTCACGGACCCGCTGCGCAAACTCCCCAGGAGAAACCTCCGAAGCATCGAGCTGTTCTATGTGGATCTTCCCTTCGTCTCTCATACGTTCGAAGTCAAATCCCATGGATTTCGTCCGGGCGAACAAGAGTCCGAGCTCCTCATCGAAAACGAAGACAGCGGCCCGCTCCCCGCGGTTAACGGCCGCGTCGACGAACTGGAGCGCAAAGAGGCTCTTGCCTGTTCCAGCAGGACCGATCAGCAAGGTACTCGATCCACGCTCAATCCCTCCGCCGAGCAAGCCGTCAAGTTTGGCGACGCCGCTTCCAAGCATACCGCGAGAAAATTCAGCCTTGTGCTCTAGTGCTCGAAGCCGTGGAAAGACCCGGACGCCGCCCGTGTGGATGACGAAGTCGTGAAAGCCACCACGAAACGATCGTCCGCGGTATTTCATGATCCGCAGACGCCTGCGTTCCGATCCGTATTCCGGCGCAAGCTGTTCAAGATGAATGACACCGTGAACCACGCTGTGAACAGTCTTGTCGAGGGCGTCCGAGGTCATGTCGTCGAGAAGGAGGACAGTGGCTCCCGACTTCGCAAAGAAGTGCTTCAGCGCGAGAATCTGGCGTCGGTAGCGCAATGAACTCTGCGCCAAAAGGCGGATTTCCGAGAGGCTATCGATCACGACGCGGCTGGGGCGGAGCCGCTCAAAAGATCCGAAGATCATCTTTGTTGTTTCGCCGAGTTCCAAGTCCGAGGAATAGAGAAGACTCTGCTGCTGGTCGGCGTTCAGCAGGCTTTCAGGCGGTACCAGTTCGAAGATCTCGATCTTTTCGTCAAGTTCCAGATTGTGGGACGCCGCGGTACCCCTCAGTTCCTCCTCCGTTTCCGACAGAGTAATGTACAGGCACCTTTCTCCGAGTGCTGCGCCCTCGAGGAGGAACTGAAGGGCGATCGTCGTCTTTCCCGTTCCAGGCGCGCCCTCGAGAAGAAATACATGTCGGCGGGTCAACCCGCCGCAAAGAATTTCATCCAGGCCAGCGATGCCAGTTTTTGCCTCGGTCCTCCGACGGTCGCTCATTTCATTCTCCCATTACCGGCTTCCAGCATTTATGTTCCCGCTTGCTGCCAAAGTGCCTAAACCTTCCATTTCGACGTCAATGACACTCCGGCCTTCATACTACAGTCCTTCTGGCTAGCGCCTGGCGATGATCGCTTCCTAACCTAGCCGGCGGTGGACCGATCTCCCGCTCGCGAGCTTCTCTCCAAATGATCTCCTTGTTTAGCATTGGTGCCGCCGCATTCTGCCTCATCGTTCGCGCGATCCGATAAGCTTATCTAGGGTGCACCCGCAGAACAGCAATGCACCTGCCGTTGAGCCTTTAGCCGCTTCGGACGATGCTGCATCAGTGGCCATTCGGATAGAAGAGTTGCCGACGGGGCTTATGACTTCAATGGTGACGGTTCCCCACATTGAAGGATATGGCTTACCCTTCACCGGGTCTATGGCCGCTCTTGGCCACGCCGTGGCGGGGAGCGAGATTCTGAAGGACGCATTTGCCAACATTGCTTTCGAGAACTTCGAGATCGCCGCTCACAGGTCCCTGCTCACCATAGCCGAAGTGGGCAATCCTGCGCCGCGACGGCGGGCTTGCAGGCAAACCTCGCCGAAGGATAAGGCGATGGCGGCATGGCTTGACGAGAACTTGGCCACGCTGACGCAAAATTTCTTTCGCTGAGAGAAGCTGGTGAGACGGCGAAGGTGTATTCAAAGTTTCCTCTGGGCCGATCGTCCTTGCGGCAAGCGCCGTATTGTCCGAGCGCGGTCCGTTTTTTCGGTGTGACGTTTACGAACTGCGGCGAGTTCGTTTGAGACACACAGCCGACGGAAACAAAGACCTAGAGGTGGAATGACGATAGACGATCCTCCACGAAGTAAGAACGGCCGCCCGGTTCACAGGCGGCCGCAACTATACTGTGGTCGCGGACTCAGAACGCCTGCGTATGACCCTGGTCGCCTTCGACCATGATCCGGAGACTCTCCGGATCGCGAATACCCTGCCGATAAAGCTCGACCAGTGTAGCGGCTATCCGCTTGGCTTCTTCCGAGTCTTTGGCAACTTTAGCCTCCTGAAGAAGTCGATCGAATAGGGGCTGGCAGGCAGCAAGATCGCGCTCATCGAACGGCGCGAGGTTCTTCACATTGACCGTCTTCATGTCTGTAAGCCTCGAGGCTTTTGCCGCCGCAGGGACGGCGTCTGCCTTCTGCAGGGTGTTTGTTAAGCGACCTGTTGTTCGGCTGCGATCTGCAGAGGCGCCTGAGCCTGGCTGTCGTCGCCAATCGCGATCTTGCGCGGCTTCATCGCCTCCGGGACCTCACGCTTCAGGCAGATATTCAGAAGACCGTTCTTCAGAGAGGCGCTTTCGACCTTCACATGTTCGGCAAGCTCGAACCGCCGCTCGAAGCTGCGGCCGGCCAAACCACGGTGCAGGTATTCGCCCTCAGTCTCCTCAGTCTTCTCGCCCCTCACCATGAGGACGTTGCGTTCCTGGGTGGCGTCGAGGTCCCCTTCTCCATAGCCGGCGACCGCCATGATGATGCGATAGGCGTCCTCGTTGGTCTTGACGATGTCATAGGGCGGCCACGTCTCCGCCTGAAGACGTTGCGCGTTGTCGAGGAGATTGAAGACGCGGTCGAAGCCGATGCTGGACCGGTAAAAGGGTGCGAAGTCGAACTCTGTTCTCATGACCATATCCTCCGTAAAGCAACATGGAAAGGAGACGCATCGGAAACCTGCGTCTCCGAAATTTCGGCCCCCGTCTGGGCTGCCGCTAAGATCGATTTGGTTTGCCAACTTTCCGGTTTCAAGAGGGTATCCAAGAAAATTTTTGGGAGCGAACAAACACCTGCATGAGACTACTTCAGAGACTGAAAATGTTCTACCGATTCAGCTGCTTTTGCAGCTGTTGGGAAGCGGTATCGAGGCCACCGAGCAGGGACTGAGGAGGCACTCTTTTGAGCCCCGAAGAACCGCGAGCGGGCTGAGTCAAGGCGACCGGCAACCTGGGCGATAACGCGCAAAAAGCCAAAGGCCGGCGGCGCTTGTTCACCATGATGATCATCACCGGCTTCCTTCAGGCAGCTCGCTGCATCGCGTCGTTCACCAGGCGCGAACGCGGGGAAGCGCAGACTGGTCTCCAGGAAATTTTCGGCGATGGCATCGCCGATCGCAGCCTTGGAGGGGAAGATTTTGTACACGCTCGCCGGGACCTGCCAAGAAGCCGCGCGACGTCCGTGACGTTTGTCTTCGATGGTCCGTACAGCCGGCAACGCGACGGTGCCGGCTTTCGACGATCCGGGCGTATTCAGCCCGCGCCCGGCGTCTTACAGTCCTGGTGATTCCATCGCCCGATCCTAACGAATCCTTGCCAATCGAGGATTCATCCCTTCGGTTGAACGGCTACCGTTCAGTACGAAATCTGCCCGTCCTTTATGGTTGCGCCGTCGGATGTGAGCTCCTCCTTCAGGATATCTCGCGCCTCCGGGCTGATGACAGCGACTGGCGCCGCGACGGCAAGGCGCGCCGCCGAGCCTGCAAAATTTGCTGCAGTCACCCCGATTTGGTCCGCGACGCTTGCCTTTCCGCCATCCAGGCTCTGCCCGGCCAGCCGCCGCCCGAGCAGGCGCACGATCTCCGGACTATCGGCGAAGGCATTGTGGCCGAGCGGGTCGTTCGTCGCGACGGCGCTGGTGTCGATGACGGAAACGCCGAGTTCGTCGAGAAGAGGCGCATAGGGTCCAAGATCGGAATCACCGACGCGGTCGACGCCACCCGATAGCCAGCTCGAAACCTCCAGAGCTTTGTCGTGTTTCGACGTTAGGATTGCGAACTGCGGCCGCTTAGGCCCCATCTCCATGAACTGACGGCGAAATACATCAATGTCGATGTCCGGCGATGCCAGGATGACATTCTTGACCTTCGCCGGGATCGACTTCTCGCGCATGGCGACGCCGCGCAGGGCCTCCGCCGCAAGCCAACCGCCCATGGAGTGAGCGAGGATTGTCACATCGGAGACGTCGGGACTTTTCACAGCCTGGAGGATCAGATCCTCCAGAGCCCGGCGCGAGTAGTTGGCGCTTTCCTTGTCATAGAGGTAGTCGAAGACGCGCCCCCTTGACGGCCAGGTGAAGAGGATCGGCGCGGCGTCGGTTCCCGAGTCATGGACGATCTGCGCGAAGCGGAAGACCGCGTCGGCATAGGTGTTGTTGAATCCATGTACGAAAATGACGACCTGATGCCTGGAGTTTCGGTTCCGACGGTACCAGTCCAAGGCCTGTCCTTCGGACTGGACCTTGGCGACCTGCGTGACCGCGAATTCCTTTTGCGGGTTGGGCGGCATGCGCGACGGCCACTGCACCTCCCCGACCTTGCGGTTTCGGTCGGGAGGTATGGAGACATCGACGCTGTTGAGGGAGATCGCCGTCCCGCGGTCGCCGGAATAGAGCTTGCCAGGATCCCTCCGACGGCTTGCGCGTCGTAGCGACCAGCATGGTGACCCGAATTGTGCCGGTCGGGGCCATGGCGAGAGGCTGAAGGACATCCTGCACCCGGTTGGCGCAACCCGATGCAACGAGAGATAGGACTACAAGGATTGGGACGGTTCTGCATGCGCAATGAAAGGCAGCGATCGTCGCGGTGAGGCGATATCCGGTGAAATCCTGGGCAATGCGCCCAGGGAGCGAGAGCGGTGACGTCATCTCAGTTCTGCTCGACTTCGCGAGGAATCCGGAACCACGCGACATAGAGCGCCGGCAGGAAGAGAAGCGTCAGCGCCGTGCCGACGACGATCCCGCCCATCATCGCGTAGGCCATTGGACCCCAGAATATCTCATGCGAGATCGGAATGAGAGCCAGGGTCGCGGCCGCTGCCGTCAGCATGATCGGCCGCATGCGATGTTCCGTCGCCTCCACCACGGCATTCCACGCGGACATCCCCTCTGCGCGTAACTCCTCGATCTGGACGATCAGGATCACGGAGTTGCGGATGAGGATCCCGACCAGCGCGAGGACGCCGAGGAGTGCGACAAACCCCAAGGGCGAGTTGCTGGCAAGGAGCGCCACGACGACGCCGATGAGGGCCAGAGGGGCCACCGAGAAGACCAGGAGAAGCCTGTGGAAGCTCTGAAGCTGGATCATCAGGAGCGTCGCCATGATGACGAACATGGCAGGCGCCACCTTGGCGATCGGACCCTGCGACTTGGCGCTTTCCTCGACCGCGCCGCCCACTTTGACCGAGTACCCGGCCGGCAGCGTCTTTTCGAAGGCCGCAACCTTGTCGGAGAGCGCCTTCACGACGGTCGCCGGCTGCGTCGCATCGCCAATCCCCGCCTTGATCGTGATGGTCGGAACTCTGTCGCGCCGCCAGATGGTCGGCTGTTCGAGCTCATAGTGGAAGGTTGCGACCGATGACAGCGGGACCGACTGGCCGCTGCTGCTCTGCAGTTGCAGATCAAGCAGCGTGTCGATCGAGCCGCGCTCCTTTTCCGCGGCACGGCCGATGACGTCGACCAGATAGATGTCGTCCCGGACCTGCGTCACGGCATTTCCCTGTACGACGGTGTTGAGCGCCATCGCGATGTCCTGGGAGGAAACACCGAGCTGCCTGGCCTTGTCCTGCAGCACGTCAATCTTCACGACACGGGCCGGCTCGTTCCAGTCGAAGGCAAGGTTCCTGAGGGAAGGATGGGAGCCGACGATCGAGCCCAGCTTCTGTGCCAGGTCGCGCACCGTCTGCAGATTTTCGCCGGACACGCGGTACTGGATCGGCTTGCCGACCGGGGGCCCGATGTCCAGTAGCTTCACATAGGCGTCCGTTCCCGGAAAGGTCTTCTGAAGGTAGGTTTCCATCTGCTGCTTCAGCTTGTCGCGGACGTCGAGATCCTTCGTGACAATGATCGTCTGGCCGAAGGACACGTCGGCCGGCTGCACGTCGAAGGATAGAAGGAAGCGCGGCGCGCCCCTGCCGACGTATGTCGACCAATGTTCGACGCCAGGGTTGCCGGCAAGTATCTCATGCTCGAATTGGGCCATCTGGCGGCTCGTTTCCGTAATCGAACTGTTCTGCGGCAGGTTCCAGTCGATGATCAGTTCAGGACGGTCGGAGCTCGGGAAAAACTGCTGTTGCACCATCGACAAGCCGACGATCGATCCAGCGAAGAGGAGAACTGTTGCGACGATCGTCATCCAGCGCCAGCGCAGGCAGAACTGCAGCAGGCTCGAAAACGCCCTGGCAAAGCGCCCCTTGTGCTCAGCATGCTTCTTCATTGTCTTCGGTAGAATGGTCACGCCAATCAGAGGCGTGAACAAAACCGCGACCACCCACGAAACGACGAGCGACACGGCAATGACGACAAAAAGAGTGAAGGTGAACTCGCCTGCGTTGCTCTTGTTGAAAGCGACAGGAATGAAACCCGCCACAGTTACGAGCGTGCCGGTAAGCATCGGGAAGGCTGTCGAGGTATAGACGTAGGTCGCGGCATTCCTCAGACTGTCGCCAGCTTCCAGCCGCGCGACCATCATCTCGACGGCGATCATGGCGTCGTCCACGAGAAGCCCGAGCGCGATGATCAGCGCTCCGAGCGAGATGCGCTGCAGCGAGATGCCGGTGTAGAGCATCACCAGGAAGGTGATGGCGAGAACCAGCGGGATCGCAACCGCCACAACCAGGCCAGCCCTCATCCCGAGGCTGATGAAGCTGATCGCGAGCACGATCGCGACCGCTTCGAACAGGGCCCTTGTGAAGCCCCCCACTGCCTCGTCGACCACCTTCGGTTGGTCGGAAACCTGTTGGACCGAGACGCCAACGGGAAGGTTCTCAACGATCCTGCTCATCGTCTTGTCGAGCGCTTCGCCGAAGGCAAGGAGGTTGCCGCCCGTCTTCATGCCGATCGCGAGCCCTATGGCCGGCTTTCCGTTAAAGCGGAAGAGCGAAGTTGGCGGGTCGACGTAGCCGCGCGTGATGGTGGCGACGTCCGTCAGCGGGAAAAAGCGGTCGTTGACCCTGAGATTGATCCTACGCAAGGTCTCTTCGGAGATGAACCGCCCGCCGACCCGCAAGGCAACGCGCTCCGGTCCGGTTTCGACAAAACCAGACTGCGTGACAGCGTTTTGCGCCTGCAGCGTGGCGATGATGGCGGAGCGGTCGATGCCGAGGGCGGCGATCTTGCGGGTCGAGAATTCGAGGTAGATCACCTCGTCCTGCGCACCGACCACGTCGACCTTGCCGACGTCGGGGATCTTGAGGATTTGCGTTCGGGCGTTATCGGCGAAATCGCGCAGTTCCCGCTGGCTAAGTCCGCTGTCGTCCATGAAGGCAAAGATATTGCCGTACACGTCGCCGAACTGGTCATCGAAGAACGGTCCGACCACGCCTTGGGGAAACTCGTAGGTGATGTCGTCGATTAGATTGCGGACGCGCGACCAGGTGGGCTTCACGTCCCGCGCGTTCGTATCCGGCAGCAGGTCGACGAAGACGATCGTCTGACCGGCGGTCGTGATGCTGCGTGTGTGTTCGAGGTTGTCGAGTTCCTGCAGCTTTTTTTCGATGCGGTCGGTGACCTGCTGTGTCACCTCCTCAGCGGAAGCGCCCGGCCACCGGGCCTGGATCACCATCGTCTTGATCGTGAAAGACGGATCTTCTTCGCGACCGAGCCCGAGATAGGCGAAGGTGCCCGCTACCGCGAACATGATCATGAAATACCAGACGAGAGAACGATGCTTGAGCGCCCAGTCCGAAAGGTTGAATTTTTTCACGGGGGTAGCTCCGGTGCGAGTTTCACTTTCTGTCCATCGACAAGTTGGTCGATTCCGGCGACGACAATCTCTTCCCCTTCCCGCAGGCCCGAGAGAACCTTGACGGAACGGGCGCCGGACGCCGGGTCATCCAGTTCAACCGGTCGCTTAGCCACGGTGGCTGTCGAGCGATCCACCACCCAGACCTGGATGGCGCCGCCTTCGCTGCGGATGGCGAAGACCGGTAGCGCGATGGCCTGTGTCCTTTCATCGACAAACGGCGTCGCGGTCACCACGGCGCCGAGTCGGAAGATGTCCGGGCCCTGATCGATGGCGATCTTCAGCCGATAGGTGCGGGTGTTCGGATCGGCCTGAGGCGCGATCTCGCGGACGACGCCAATGGCTTGAATCTTGCTGTCGAGCTGGAGGGCGACGCTGAAGCGGTCGTCCAGGCGAATGTTACTGAACTGCGCCTCCGGAATGTCGACGATCACGTCGCGCTGTTCGAGGCGTGCCAGCTTCACGACCGGCTGGCCGGCAGAGACGGTCTGGCCCATCTCTACGAACGCGGCGGTGATGACGCCATCGAACTCGGCCCTCAGCTCGGAGTAGCCAAGCTGCTCATGCGCCTTCGCAAGGCTTGCCGTTGCTTTCGCAGCATTGGCGGTAGCCGACTTGAGCTGCTGTTCGGCAAGATCGTGATCGGCAACGCTTGCCGCATTGCGTTGCACGAGCCTTCGCTTGCGCATTTCGGTGGTCACGGCGTTCTCCAACTGCGCCTGAGCGTTGCGCAGATCGGCTTCCGCGCTCTTGACCGCGAGCTGGAGACTAAGAGGATCGATCTCCGCGAGGACATCGCCCTTGTGGACCAGGTCGCCCACGTCGACCTTGCGAGACACCATTCGTCCGAGCGTCCGGAACGCCAGATCGGTCTCGATACGGGCGCGTACGACGCCAGGCAAGCTTGGCGCCTGGTTGCTTTCGGCCGCAGCTATGACGACTTTAACTGGACGAGGACCCGAGTGCTCTCTTGCGACGGAGTCCTGATCGCAGCCTGCAAGAAGCGACATAGACAGAAGAAGCGAGAGAGAGTTGCATATGCGATTGAGAGTCATCTCACTTGCCATCCCAGGCGACTGCCTGGCCTTCCTTGAGGAACTTTCCACCTTCGGTCACGACCAGGTCGTGCGGGGCGACGCCGCCCGTGACGACGAAATCGCTCTGGCGGTATCGGCCGACAGAGATCTTCCGGAGCGAAACCGAGTGGTTTTTGCCGTTCACGAGCCACACGGCGGGTTCGCCTTCGGCTGATGCGATCGCGGTGTAGGGCAGCACGATTCCGTCGCGCGGCGCGGCCCGCAGCTTGCCCACCACGGGCGTCCCGAGCGGCCATGGCGTGCCGCCCTGGAGCCCCACCTTGATCCGGATCGTGCCACCCTTCCCATCTATGACGGGTGAAACCTCGCGTATGTTGCCATGGACGTCGCGGGAGGGGTCCGACACGGGTGCCACCTCGACGTCCTTCAACGGCCGGCCATCCAGGAAGAACGCCTCGAAGACATCGAACACTGCGTCTCGGGGACCGTCATGGGCGAGCGTGAAGGCGGACTGCGCTGCTGATACCACCTGCCCGGCTTCGATGCCGCGCGCGGTGATAATGCCGTCCGCGGTGGCCTTAAGCTCGGTGTATGACAGCGCGTCCTCGGCAGTCGCAAGCGCGGCCTCGCCGGTCTCGAGGGAAGACTGCGCGCTCAGCAGCTCCTTCTGCGCATCGTCAAAGATCGCCTGCGGGACAGCCTGCGACCTCAGGAGCGACCTCGAACGCTCGAACGCCAGTGTCTTCTGTGTAAGGACGGCCTGCGCCGACTCCAGCGCGGCGCGGGCGACGCTGACGTCCGCCTGCTGTTCCGTGTCGTTGAGGCGGGCAAGAACGTCGCCGGCGTGGACATGCGATCCGATGTCGACCCTTCTCTCAAGAACCCGGCCGCTGACGCGAAAGGAGAGCTCGGTCTGAACCCTGGCCTTCATCTCGCCGGTGATTTCCGCACCGGGTTGATACTGAGCCTCGGCGGCCGCGACGACACGGACCTGCTGCTGTGGCGGCGCCACTTCAGCTTTGTCTTCGCAGGCAGCCAGAACTGCGCAGGCGAGACCAATTCCCAGCAATCGAAAGGACTGCATTTTTGCTCCGGTAAGGTTGCGAAGAGAGCCGCGTTGTTGATCGGCCAGCTTCAATCTGCTGCGTGTAAAAGGCCACTGCCAGATGTTGACAATGCCCACTTAATGGCAAAAGTAGGCGATGTCAACATCCTTCGGATCAAAAATGTTGACACACGCAACATTGATTCAAGTCGAACAGGTAAGACCAAGTCACCGGCAAGGGTCCTGAGCGGGCCACCACAGGTGTACCCCCGATGTTGTCAAACGAATTGGAAAGAAAACATCGCGGGCGGAGCAGAAGGCAAGGCGGCCTCGTGAAATACTGGAGGCCGCGTTTGAGGAGTTTGCGAGGAGAGAATATAGGGAACTCCGGCTAAAGACGTCGCCACCCGCTCGGGAATAACAAAGGGAACGGTCTACCTCTATTTTCCGACCAAGGACGTTCTTTTCCAGGAAATGCTTCGGAACAACTCCGCTTCATCCGCGGATTTAGCGACCGCCATCGACAGCCTTCGGGAATCCTGCGCCGACCGATTACGGGCCCTGCTGCGAAGGCCGGATATGTCGCGCGACATCCGGCCTCAGCCTCTTCAACATGCCGAGCTGAATCTAATTTCCACTAGAAGCGCGATTGTAATCCGACGGCGGGACTTCGCCCGTGACCAAGATGTTTCCCTGGATCTTATAGGCGGCCGCAGCCTGAAGCCAACCGACCGCATCTTCCGATGTCCATGCCGTGCCCTCCGGCGGCAGGCTCTCAAACAGCCGGCAATTAGAGGATTGACAGACTGGGAACCGCCATGGCCGCCGCTCTGGTTCGAGCCGCCCTCTCCGCTGCAAACAGGCCGGTCGGAGCGGCTCTGATCGGAAGAGGTCGCATATTCTCCGCCAGATGAGCCTGAAGACCTGGTGTGAGACGAACCTGAAGAACCCCCGTGAGATGAACCCGACGACGCCGCGTTAGCGGAGCCCACGCTGCCTTGGGACGAACTCGATGACGCTGCGCCATAGGAACCCGTAGAGGATCAAGACTGATCTCCATAGGAAGAATAAGTCATTCCGCCGGCGCTCGAGGCGGTGGCCGCACCAGTGACGACGCCCGCCGCATACCCGCCTAGGACGTACGCGTCGCGGCGATTGTATCCACGCCCATAGTCTCCACCGCCATACTCTCCCGGACCATCGTCGCCTACACCATGGTCTCCACGACCATAGTATCCATGGCCAAAGTATCCATTGCGATTGCCCGAGACCTTGAGATCGCCAGAGTTGTTGACGGTAAGGTTGCCCGAGTCCTTCGCGACGATATTGCCCCCGGAGTTCATGAAGGTGCGGTTTCCATTGATGTTACCCCCCGAGTTAAGGGTGTTGCGGACGCTTCCGGACAGGTTGCTCCCTCTGTGGCTTGGACCTTCCGCCAATCGCCCCTTTGCGCCGCCGACATCTGGCATACGAGTACGTGGGTTCACTGGTGGACGGTTCTGCGCGCCCACCGGCGGCCGACCGTGGCTCGCCATCGGCGGACGTGGGGGGCGGCCTATCTGCGGACGTGGGGGGCCGCCGGGCCCTGCCGACGGAAATGGGGTGGCCCTCCAGACGGGAGGGGTGGCGGACCTCCAGGTGGCGCAAACTGACCGAAGGCAATGTCCGATGTGATGGCCGTCAAAGCGAGAAAAGCAAGGCAGGTGCGCTTCAGATAGTTCATCACCTGCTCCCTTCCGTTCCCAACGCGACGGCTGGTGTCGGATCGATCTTTTTCACATCCGCAGGAGGCGCAAACGTGAATTCGGAGTCGGACAGAGGCGGCTGGGTCTTCCAACTGGTGAATTCGGCAACGAAGCTTGGTTGGCCCTGCAGCAACGGATAGGTGACGACCAGACGATGCGGCGTCGTCGCGTCATTCTTCTCGACCCACAATTCCACATCGATGCCGGACTTCCGTGAGAAAAGCAGATGCCGGCACTCGACACAGTCGACATTGGCGGTCCCTACCTGTGAGGCGGACAAGGCGTCCCCTAGCAGCACTTCGTCCGGAGAGCGCGCAAAAAGCGCGCCGAGCGGAAAATCGACGTCCAGCTTGGTTGCGACCTCGTCGAGCGCGAACGGTATGTCGTCCGACGCGGAGATCGTCATGTGCCGTCGTAGAATAGATCGTGTCTGCCGTCATCGCCGACAAACTCGACGGCGCTGACCGTTCTTGCCGTGACCGACAAGTCCCTCGCATGCAGGGTCTTTCCCATCTGCGAAACGGCAGTCGCTGCCTCGTCGCTGATCGCCGGTTTCACCGGCGGGGGCTGGTCATCTGCTCGGGCTGTCGGCAGCGCGGCGAATCCTACGAACATGCCGAGCGCAGTGGTCTGGACGGCCTTCCGCAGTCTCGCATGCTTACGACATCGACGGAGCGGCTCGTGGCCACCGAACGTCGTTGGGCGTGCGAGACAACCCGCCGCAAATCATTGAAGACTGCCATGTTCATTTCCTTTGATACTAAAGAACGAGAGCGCGCCAGGCCACTGCGGCTCGTCGCGAGGTAAAGCTGGTCCCGGGTGCAGAAGTTCCTGTCCCACGGCGTCACAAGGGGTGTCGCCGTTCGTCCGTCTGTTCGCGATTTGATCCTACTGCATGAACCAGCCGTGGCTCACGACCAGCGACTGACCCGTCACGGCGTTCGAACTAGCCGCCGCGAAATAGAGAACGGCGTCGGCCACGTCATCGGTGCTGGTGAACTCGCCGTCGACCGTGTCCTTGAGCATAACCGTCTTGACTACCTGCTCCTCGCTGAGGCCGAGTTCCCGCGCCTGCTCGGGGATCTGTTTGTCGACGAGCGGCGTGCGAACGAAGCCGGGGCAGACGACGTTGGCCGTGACGTTGTGCTCGGCTCCTTCCTTTGCGAGCACCTTGGCCAATCCGATCAGACCGTGCTTCGCCGTGACATAGGGCGCCTTCAGCTTCGAGGCTTCCTTGGAGTGCACAGAACCCATGTAGATCACCCGGCCGTAATTGGCGGCATACATGTGCTTGAGGCAGGCGCGGGTGGTCAAAAAGGCGCCGTCGAGATGGATCGAAAGCAGCTTTCTCCAGTCAGCAAAGGGAAAGTCGACCAGCGGCCTGACGATCTGGATGCCAGCATTGCTGACGAGCACGTCGACCTTGCCGAACATGGCGACCACGTCGTCAACGGCCTTTTCCACCTGCTCCTCGTCGGCGACGTTCATCGCAACGGCGAAGGTATCGCTGCCCTTGCTTTTGATCTCGGCGGCCGTTGCGTTCGCTGCGTCGAGATTAAGGTCGGCGACTACGGGGATGCCGCCTTCGGCGGCGAACCGAAGCGCTATCTCTTTGCCGATGCCGCTTGCGGCTCCTGTGACAATCGCCACTCGTCCATCAAATCGAGTCATGGATAGTTCCTTTCAATTGCAGGAGATCAGTCGTTTTGGAAGTAATCGAACACGACCTCGCCGAGGCCGAGCGTCAGGTCGGCAACGTAATGGCTGGCCGACGTGACCTCGCGCACAGGTAGACGCGCGACGTCGCACATTGCGTGATCGAACAATTGCAGGGCCGCCATCCCTGCCCATGCGCCCTTCAGCGTCACATCCTCGAGATAGTAGCGCACCAGTTCGCAAATCCGCGGCGAACCGTCCACGTGCGGGATGACCTTCAGCACGAAGGCTGGCTTCGCCATCGCTTTTGCCAGCGGCTCCAGCGGGAGCTCGCGATGCTTGTAGCCCATGGTCGCCGTCACGCACAAAACCGAGCCGTAGTGGAGCGTCCCGACCAGCGTCTCCTGCTCGTGCGACAGCTTCGGAGTCGCCAGTTTCTTTGGAAAGCCCCAAATCTCGCGGCCGCCGGCGATCGGAGAGTTGTCGTCAAGATACATAGCATGCACGTAGCTGCCTTCCTGCACCCTGCCCGATGACGTCGTGAACCGCACCGGAATG
This sequence comes from Rhizobium sp. SVR5-2C, assembly GCF_056755115.1. Taxonomy (NCBI): domain Bacteria; kingdom Pseudomonadati; phylum Pseudomonadota; class Alphaproteobacteria; order Hyphomicrobiales; family Rhizobiaceae; genus Rhizobium; species Rhizobium sp. SVR5-2C. The sequence continues at coordinate 84,347 of NZ_JBNDHT010000001.1, forward strand.
ACCTGCCCGGTTTCCGTATAGTCGCCGAATCCGGTCGAATCCGGCATGCGGATGAATTCATAGGCGACAGTGTCGCTGATGACTTCCAGCGGCTCCGGCACGAGGGCGCGAAGGGCCTCCGGATCGGTCCGGTAGTTGATGACGACAAATTCGCGGTTGTAGAACTTGTAGGGTGGCCTCGGATAGGCGGGGTTGTTGAGCGGCATCGCGAAGGCATCCTCGCGGATTGTGGCGATCTTCATGTCGTGCTCTTCTCTTTGGTGAAAACTCAATCGAAGTCGAAAATAGCCACACCGTCCGGCGTGTCGGGCCGCTGCAGCACCTCGGGGTGGCGCAGTGTTCGAAGCGCGTCGTTGTAGCCGGAGGTCCAGTGCTCCTCCATGGTCAGGCGGGAGAACTCGTAATCCTTGGAGCTAGCTTCGTAGTTCTTGGCCCGGTACACGAGCTGGACGATGTTGTAGACCTTCTCGTCGGCCTGATCGACGAGAAGCTTGATCTCCGGATCGGCCCGCAGCAGCGCGTCCTTGGGGACGAGTTCGACCAGATGACCTAGGGCGCGATTAGCCGCTGCTGCGACCTGAATTGGTCGGTCGCCACGCGCGTGCGGCTCGAGAACCGGATATCCTTCTGCCGCAGTTCGATTCCAAGGAGGTCACGCGGGAACTCGCCCCGCGCGCTCCAAAGGTCGACCTGAAAGGTCAGCGTGTCCTGGCGCGGCGAGTTGTCGAGCACCCATTGCAGCGGCGTGTTCGATACGAGGCCCCCGTCCCAGTAACACTCGCCGTCAATCCTAGCGGCAGGGAAGCCGGGCGGCAGGGAGCCGCGCGCCATGATGTGTTCGGGGCGGATATCGTGGCTCGTGGTGTCGAAATACTCGAAGTTGCCAGTGCGTACGTTGACCGCACCGACGCTGAAACGCATCACTCCCGAGTTGATGCGGTCGAAGTCCACCAGCCGCTCCAGCGTCGCCTTGAGCGGTGCGACGTCGTAGAAGCTTTCCGCCTCGATACGACCGGCGGATGAAAAGAAAGGTGGAACCGGACGGGGCGTGAAGAACCACGCGGCGCCGTTCATAAGGGTTGCAAAGGCGTGCGTCTGATTGAGCAGGCCACGCGCGAAGTCACCCTGGAACGCTCCAAAAATTGCCGAAAAGAGAGTGGGAATCCCGTGAGCAGGGACGGTTACCGTCTCCCAGAAGCTCCGGAGCGCCTCCACTCGCCTGTCGGGCGGATTGCCGGCAATCAGGGCACTGTTGATGGCGCCGATGGAGATGCCGGCGACCCAGTCCGGATGCAGACCGGCTTCGGCCAGAGCTTGATAGACGCCGGCCTGATAGGAACCGAGCGCCCCGCCCACCTTGCAACAACAGAGCGATACGCTCGAACGGATGACGCTCCTTTGTGCGGTGCGTTTTGCGTCCGACGGAATGATGAATATCCATGAAGTGTCGCCTCTGTTGCTGGTTCGCGCTGCCTTCCGGAAGATGGAGCGCATGTTGACATCGCCCACTTAAAGGCTGGAGTGGACAATGTCAACATCTTCCAAGCAAAATGTTGACAAGAGCAACTTACCTCTCTAAATCGACGGATATGACCCAAGACATTTCCACCAGAAAACAGCGGCCCTATCACCACGGCGACCTTCACAGGGCGATTGTCGAGGCCGCGCTCGACGTGTTGAGCGAGTCTCAAAGCACAGAGTTTTCGCTTCGGGAGCTCGCCCGTCGGGCGGGCGTCAGTCACAACGCCCCGTACAAACACTTCGCCGACAAACGCGAATTGCTGGCGGCCGTCTCGGCGGTGGGGTTCGAACTGCTGGCCGAGCGCATGGCTGAAGCGACCAGGGAACTCGACAGCCCGCGCAAGAGGCTGGCGGCGATGGCCCGCGCATACGTCTGCGGCGGCGTCAACAATCCGGCGCTCTACAGATTGATGTTCGGGGGCTACCTCGCCGGCCAGGACGAAGGGCGTCCCGCGATCGAAAGAACCGCGGCCTACAACATGAAAGCCCTTATAGTTGCGGCGATTTCCGACGGCGCTCTCGGGCGTCCAATTGCAGATAACGAGGCCAATACCCGCACCATCGATGGAGCGATCCTCGTTTTTTGGTCACAGATGCACGGTCTGACTTTATTGCTGGCGGACCGCCTCGTCGGGCCTGGCGACAAGATGGAGGAGCTGACCGAGAACGTCCTGCATGGAATGCTCGACGGGTTGGTGAACAGCATCCCCGCAGTGCCGGAAGGCGTTTGGATAGGCCCTCCGCTAGCAGGCTAGAAGTACTGATTACGCCAGGCACGTAGCTTGTCGGCCGCGCCGCTTTCGATCCGAGAGGAGAATTCTCATGGACCCATACATCTCTGCCCTCACGGGCCTCGCCGGCGTCGCGCTCGGAGGTCTCGCCTCGTTCGCCACCGCCTGGATGACGCATCGGTCCCAGGTGAGGGAAAAGCATCGCGAGGTCGAGGTAGCCAAACGCGAAAAGCTGTTTTCGGATTTCATAGCCGAGGCCACGCGGCTATACGGCGATGCGATAAGCCATCAGAAGGACGACGTCTCGGACCTAGTGCTTCTTTATGCATTGGTCGCTCAAATGCGCCTGATTTCATCACGGCCGGTCGTGGACGCGGCCGAACTGGCGATGGCGAGGATCGTCGAAACCTACCTGACCCCCAATCGCTCGCTCTCTGATATGCGCGACCTCGCGCAGTCCGGCGCGATGAACTTTCTCCTGGATTTCGGCGAGGCTTGCCGCGCTGAACTGGCGGGAGGGCGCGCCGCATCTTCCGCGATGGGGTACTATAAACCTCGCGAACGTGATAACGCTCAACATCCCAAGCCTTCACTTTTATCAGCTCACTGAACCAACTTGGTTTCCCTCCGGGCCCACCACCTTTTATTCATCTCAACGGGTTAACCGGTAAGTGACTCGTGGATTGGACTACTTCTCCCCCGCGGCGCGTAGAGCCATAGGCGTCGCGTCAAGCTTCTTGAGATATATCTGAGTTATCCCGAATATTTTTATGCCCCAGCGGTTTTTTGGACGGCGAAAGGATCGGCGCCGCCCTCGCCATTTCATTGGCGTAGCTCGTGCGCAGGCCATTTAGGGTGTAACCCGGCGGGATACCTTTCAAACTGCCCTCTGGTTCGTAAGGCTCTTTCGGGAGAACGGCTTGCATAGTGCGTCTTAAGGATGGTGCCGCCCTTGGTCTGATCAAGAGCGGCCAGCACTTCTTGAAGCTCGGGACGAACGACCACCGTCACATACTCGTTTCCGCCGTTATTTTCGTCTTTGCTCGTCCAGAATTCGACTACCGTCACAACGCGGACCTCGTTAGTACTGTCATCGATGTAGCGATGAGGGTGAAGCTCGCCCCATGAAACGAGAGCGACGTCACCGCGCCGGTTGCCGAGGAAGCGAGCGAACGCGAAGGCGGTGCGTGCGGCACTCCCAAGCTTATGGAAGTTCTCAAACCGTTCGACGTACTCCGCTGGCCATGGCATGTGGCCTTTGGGCTTCGGAAGTTTATGTTGCTCGATGTCTTCCCAAGGTTCCGCAGACACCATTTCTTTATTACCGCGGCGGTGTAGAGCTTGCGAATGAGAATCGGGACGCGTTTCGCCTTTTGGGGGGAGTGGCTAGCCACCTGACTGCGCAATGGTGGTAAGATTTCCTCCTCAGGCGTGGCAATTTCCACCTCTCCGAATGTCGCCATTGTCCTCGGGAGAGATCCGAGCTTCAAGGAAGGTTTTCGGGTCGGCTTGCCTACCGCATAGCGCGCTTCCCCGCCGCCGGCGGCGAAATGATCAAGGATCGTGTGAACAAAGTGACGCTCGCCCCCATCGAGGAGTTCCGATGCGATTCCGACCTCTTTGGCGAGCTTGTGCGGGATGAAACTGCCCATTGCAGATGCGCAGGGCATTCGAACGAGGATTGCAGACAAGGGAGAAGGAGCTGGCGCTTGCTCCCCTTCTCGGCTCACTTAACCGCTGAAACAGGACTCGATCAATGTTCAAGAAACACGACCTACGCTTCCCGCCGAGGGGGAATCGAGCTCTCCGCGTGGCTGTTCGTTCCGGAGGGACACAAGCTGCCACTTCCGGCCATCACTATGGCGCACGGATATGCCGGGACGAAATATCATGGCATCGAGCCCATCGCGGAAGCCTTCGCAGAAGCTGGTTTCGTAGTGCTGGTGCATGATCATCGCGGCTTCGGCGAAAGCCGTGGCGAACCGCGGCACGACATCAATCCCTGGCAGCAGATCACCGATTGGCGCCGCGCTATCTCTTATCTGCAGGACCGCCCGGAAGTGGACGATGAGCGCGTGGGACTGTGGGGGACGAGCTTCGCAGGCGGCCATGCCCTCGTTCTCTGGTGCAAGCCCTGTCGCGTTCTAAACGACGGTCAAGACAATTTTCCCCATCGTCGCGCCACTCTCAAGCAGCCGATGGGCGGCCTCAACCTTTTCCAGTGGAAACGTCTTGCCGACTGAGGAACGGATACGGTTGTTCGCAACGAGCGGCAATACATCGTGTGACCCCAGCTTTGCGATGCGTCGCCTTCTCCGCCTTCGACAGTGGCCGTAGGGTGGAACCGACGAGGGTCAGGCGGCGTCGTAGAAGCGGCTCCAGATCAGCGGAAATCTTGCGGCCGCCCTGAAGCGAAATGATCGCGCAACGACCGTCGGCTGCCATCGCCTTGAGATTGCGGTCGATATAGTCGCCGCCAACCCTGTCCAGCACGACGTCTGCCCCCCGCCCTCCGGTCGCCTCGACGACGGCCGCTACGAAATCGACGCTGCGATAGTTGATGGCCACGTCGGCGCCTAGCGTTTGGCAGTAAGCGTATTTTTCGTCCGAACCGGCGGTCACCGCCACCTTTGCATCCATCGCCTTGGCACGCTGAACCGCGTGGCTTCCAATGCCGCTCGAGCCACCGCGAATGAGGACCCATTCGTGTCGTTTCAGGGCCGCCCGTTCAACCAGGTTGTATTCCACCGTCATTGCGACCTCGGGAAGCGCGGCGGCGGTGATGAAGTCGATTTCGTCTGGAAGCACGATGACTTGATCAGCTTCGGCGATGGTGTAGTCGGCGTAACCGCCACGGTGGACGAGCGAGCACACCCGTTGACCGGGTTTCAGGCCCACACCGTCTCCGACTGCCTCGAGACGGTCCTCAGCGGCTGAGCCAGCCAAAAGGGCGGTCCTCCCCGCCTAATTGTCTCAGATAAAGGCGAGCTTGGGCAGTCCCTTTTTCGTCGCCACCACCTCACTGGATCCCATTCAGAAGTAGCTTGCCGCCGTGGAGACGATCTGTTCGCCGGTGCTCATGCGCAAAACTTCATGCGACGGGATCCGCCGGTTCGGAGACTTCGGCGTCTCGAGCGACGTCCACGAGGAATGTCGTTTACTCGGTCGTTGTGACAAGAAAATCGGTTCGCACTCAAGCAACCCTCAGTTCAAAGCCGCCGCGATACCACCTCGCGACATCTAACCGGGCGTCACGCGGTACACACATGCAGCTCCTTCCACACCCCGAAGAGAAGCCTCGAAGGCAACCCACTTGTGACCGGTGAGGAGATGGCCGACACCCGGCGCCGAAAACAGCGCTTCGGAAATGCATATTTCCCCTGCGTCAGCCAGCGATTGCACGCGCGCGGCAACATTCACAGTTTGGCCGAAATAATCGAGGTTTTCGTTCAAGGTCACGGCGATGGAGGGGCCGCAATGGGCTCCGATCTTGAGAATGATGCTGGGATCGCCATGCTCGGCATTGTAACGCTCGATTTCCCACAGGATGTGAAGCGCGGCCGAGACAGCATCCGTCGGGCGGGAGAACGCAGCCATCACGGCGTCACCTATTGTCTTGACGATCGCCCCCGAATGCTCCTGCACGGTTGCGCCGAGCAATGCAAAATGCTCGCGGACAAGCGCGTAGGCATTAAGATCGCCGAGTCGTTCATACATTGCGGTCGATCCCTTGAGGTCCGTGAACAGCAGGGTCACCTGACGAATACCCAAACCTTCCTTCTCGTCGACGCATTCCGAGCGAAACAGCCGTCGAAAGGTCTGCCGGGCAAGCAGCATTCCGCCCGAGACATAAGGATCGAAGTCGAGAGCCGGCTTGATCTTCTGCGCCAGGATTTCGGTCGGCCAATTAATAAGCAGCAATGAGCCACGAGCGGCACCGGAGTTTTGCACTTCGACGATGACCGGACCGGGCGACACAGCCGCCAGAGAAGCGGAAAACCGCTGCCCGTCATATCCGATCCGCAGGAGAGTCGGCACTGCTGCGGGCTCGCCTGTGACGGCCACCGCAAAAGCGGCCTGGGTTTGAACGTTGATGCCTGCCAAGGCGCCTGAACCAAGCTCCGCCCGCAAGGTTGTGACCGAGCCCGGCGGGAGGAAGGAAAGGCCACGAACCAGCCCATGCAGGACGTCGAGAAAGCGGACCTGTTGGCCGGGTATCCGTCCATCGCCAAGGAATCTGGACTTCCAGTGAAAATCCTCAACCGAGAGCGAGCCGGGATCATGAAACATCAGCCGGCGGAGTTGCGGCGACACCGTGAAGGTGACCTCGATGAAGTCGTCGAGGTCGGCTTCGCCGGTGACGTCGCAGAGGCCGCAGACATAATGGGTCTTCAACGTTCGCAAGGCGCGGAAACTGTCGAGCACCATGCCGGACTGGGGACACACCACGTCCCAACTCATCTCGAACAATCCGCTTCGGGTCGCGTGGAGAAACAAGTCGATGCTTTCGGCCTCTGCGATGACCTGGTCGCGAGCAAATGCCAGGGGATTGACGCGATAGAGGGCCAAGTCGTCGCCACTGCGGATCAGCGCTTCCAATTTAGAAATAACGCTGGGACTCCAGGACCGGGCCCGACCGATCTCGGTCATCTTGCTTTCAAGAAGCCGCTCCTGAACGTAAGTCATTTACCAGCCCTGAGTCTCGCTATCGTCAGAATTGAGCCCGGCCTAGAGCCTCTTTCTGCTATTTAAGACTATAGCAAAAAATGGAACGCCGGTCCGCTTCGGGGTCAACTCGACAATGTCTCGACGCCTTCAAGTGCGCCCGTTCATGTGGGAGAGACGGCATCCCGGCGAGGTTTCATCACCGACCATCATCATCCCTTTCGAACCAATGTCATTTCCGAGCGTTGCCGGTATCATTGGCATCGCCTACAAATCCATTCACACCTCAGTCAGGACCTGTTCGTTGACCTACCCTCAACTGCGATCCGAAGACCCCGAACTCGACCATGAAACTCGGAGCGGTCTTCCTTCGCTCGTGCTTGCGGCGCTAGGTGTGGTCTATGGCGATATCGGCACCAGTCCCCTCTACGCCTTCAGGGAAGCGCTTCATGCGACGGCCGGCTCGGGCTCGCATCGTGACAACGTGCTGGGAATCCTATCACTTATCGTCTGGGCTCTGACGATCGTCGTGACAGTAAAGTACGTCAGCTTCGTCCTGAAGGCCGACAATCGCGGCGAAGGAGGAACTCTCTCCCTGATGACCCTCGCGCGCGAGAGCCTGTCCGGTAGACCCGCATGGGTCCTGGTGCTTGGCGTCGCCGGAGCCTCGCTCTTTCTCGGAGACGCAATCATCACTCCGGCGATCTCAGTCCTCTCGGCGGTCGAGGGAATTCAGGTCGTAGCCCCGGCCCTTTCCAACTGGGTGGTGCCGATCACCCTCACGATCATTGCAGTCCTGTTCTTCGTCCAGCGGTTCGGAACGGGTGGCGTCGCATCGGTGTTCGGGCCGATCATGGCGCTCTGGTTCGCCGCTCTTGGGGTGAGCGGGGCGATTCACATCCTCGATGACCCGGCTATCCTCGGCGCGATCAATCCGCTCCACGCAATGCGGTATGTCTCGAGCAATATCGGCCTCGCGGTCGCCGTGCTGGGGGCGGTGTTCCTTGCGGTGACGGGGGCCGAGGCGCTCTACGTCGATCTTGGCCATTTTGGCAGACGTCCGATTGTGACGGCATGGTTCTCGCTCGTTTTTCCATGTCTTCTGCTCAACTACTTCGGCCAGGGGGCGTTCGTGCTCGCTAATCCCGGAATGGCCGCGCATCCGTTCTTCGGAATGCATCCGGAATGGGCGAGGATTCCGATCGTGTGCCTCGCCACTGCTGCGACGGTGATCGCAAGCCAGGCGGTCATCTCCGGCGCCTACTCCCTCGTCCGTCAGGCGATGCATCTGAACTTGCTGCCACGGCTGCAGATCTTGCATACATCGGAGACGCATTCCGGGCAGATCTTCATGCCGCAGGTCAACAGTCTGCTCTTCGTCTTCGTAGCCGCCCTTGTCGTCTTCTTCCAGAACTCGAGCGGTCTGTCGGCGGCCTACGGGATCGCGGTCACGGGTGAGATGCTTATCACATCGGTTCTGCTGTTCGTGGTCATGCGACGCATCTGGGGCTGGAAGCCGGCGAGCGCTGCGGCTGTAGTCGTTCCTCTTTTCCTGATCGACACCGGATTCTTCGCCGCCAACGTCGCCAAGTTCGCAGATGGCGGCTGGGTGCCTGTTCTCGTCTCGTCGACCATGATCCTGATCATGCAGACGTGGATGGCGGGGCGACGGCTGCTCGCCGCCCGCACGAAGGCAGACGAGATTCCTCTGGCAGTAATCATCGACAAGCTTGCGCAGAAGAAACCTCCGACAGTTCCGGGCACGGCCGTCTTCCTGACGAGCGATGTCGAGGGCGCGCCAACGGCGCTCTTGCACAGCCTGAAGCACTACAAGGTCCTCCATGAACAGAACGTCATCCTCAGCGTCGTGACGGCGACGAGGCCCTTCGTGCCAGACGACGAAAAGATTTTCCTGGAAAGCTTCAATCCTCTCTTCAGCCGTCTTGTCATCACCTTCGGCTATATGGAAACGCCCAACATTCCACGTGCACTTGTCCTTGTGCGCAAACTCGGGCTGAAGTTCGACATTATGTCCACGTCCTTCTTCCTGTCGCGCCGGACGATCCTTCCATCGAAGAAAGGAGGGATGCCCCTCTGGCAGGACCGGCTGTTCATTGCGCTCGCCCAGAACGCCAGCAATGCGACAGATTACTTCGGACTTCCAACCGGCCGGGTCGTCGAACTCGGTCTTCAGACGGTGATCTAGCGCTGCGCGGATGAGCGTCAGACATAAACGCGCCGCACCACCACCATGGGAACGCAGATCTCCTTGCAGGTCCCTGATCCGAAGTCGAACTGGCAAAGATCGATGCCTTCGTTGCGGAACTACGAGCGTCTGACCGCGTGAAGTTCTCAGTGAAGGAACAGAGAGAGGCCGAACGAGCTGCTGGACCACACCGCCGAAGAGGCACCGGCATCCTAAACAATCAATTGTACATCGGTCGCCTGATATTCAACAGGCTGGCCTACCGCAAGAACCCCGTAAGCGAACGACGCGTGTCACGGCTAATTCGCCCGAGCACCACGTCGTTGAGGAAGTGCCGTCACTTCGCATTGTGAGTGACTCGCTTTGGAAGAGAGTGAAGCGACGGCAAGCTAAGCTAACCAACGGATTGACCGCTTGGGGCCCGCAGCATCATTCGGCGAAGTCACCTCCGCCGGGGACGCTAGCGCTGCGGCCCGATAGCAAGCCATTGGATTTCTTCGCTTATGTGGAGATGGTGATACTCAGCCGTGTGCTTGCCGCAGGACGTCATCCGCGGTCATCAGCTCGAGTTGAACGGAAAAGCGGTTTCGCAGCAGTTCCAGCGAGGCTTCATGCGTTTGGTCGTCGCCGCTGCAGAGGGCATCCTCGATGAGGATGATGCGGTACCCAAGGTCGACGGCCCCGAGCAACGTCGCCATGACGCAGACATCAGTTTCGCCGCCGGTAATCACCAACGTTTCGACTGCCTGACTTCGCAAAGCCTTATTGAGCCTGCCGTCGAGCCATGGGGAATAGATTTTCTTGTCGAATAAGGACGCCGGCGGCACCAGCCTTTGCAGTGCAGGGACAAGCTCCAGCATCTCCGCCGGCAGATGTTCGCCGGTCATCATCCACCATTTTTCATAGTAATTTCGCCATGCGCCGTTTGCCATGTCTTTCGTTTCCGGCGTCAGGAAGCGCGTGAAAATGGTGCGTTCGGGATGGCTCGAGGCGATCTCAAGCACCTGCGGCAGCACGCGATCCATCCACGCGACATGCCAAGGCGTGTCTTCCGCGAAGAGACGTTGCATGTCGACACAGATATGGCGCCAGTTTTCGAGCCTGCCTTTGTTCATAGAATCTCCTCTGACCTCTAATTCGGCACAAGGTCGTCGGGTTCCCTGAATCTTGGTGGGGATGGGGTGGCGCACGTCCGGATTGGCGAGGACCAGCGGTGGCTCAAGGGATCGCAAGCCAAGTGGGGGACGCCGGCTCGAGGAGATGACGAACTCTGCAGGCAACTGCAGCGAGATGACTGCCTTCTCGTCTGGACGGGGAAGTGGCGATCGGCCGCGTTCGTTCCTCCTTCCCGACTAGCCCGGTTTCGATCTCCAAACCGCCCGGCGCGTGGACAAGATAAATCAGCTCGGAGCCATTCAGAACGGCCTCAGCCGGATCTCTATCCATCGCTGCGATGAGGATGTTTGGTGTTGCGTTTCCATCGAGCATTTTCCGCTCCTCCCAAAAGGGCAAGAGCAGATTGTCTCCCAAGCGGTCCACACCCGTAGAAATTGAACCGACGGAGTACAATGGTCCCATGCGAGATTTGTTCCATCAGTCTCAGATGAATCGGCAACTGTGCGCTTCCGCTTAGGAACATTGTCGAACTCAGATTGTTGAGGCAGTGGACCGGTTGGTTGCGCAGTCCCTCACTTCCAGGTCCGCGCGGCAAGGGCTCGCTTCAGTCATGGCGAGCCCTTCGATCCTAATTCTAATTAATTATTGACGCGCAGGCTCCCCGGAGCTTTATTTTTATGCGCTGTAGCCCCCCAGCACAGCGCATGACGGCCACGGGTCCCCGATATCCCGAGGCCCGCCATAAGACCAAGGGCTTGCCGTCTCCGACCCTTTTGGACGAGCCCTTGGTCGTTTTAAGGCCGGACGCCACAAGGTCTTGTTCGCTCGCTCCTGAGCATCATCGAGCTTGCTGCTCAACACCTCGACGCAGGTCGCGACCTTATTGATGCTCTCGATCCGGTGTCGAGTTTCCCCGCAAGCGATTCCACCACGCGATCGACGCGCGCGTTTGCCGCCTCAATCCCCTTCTTGTTTTCCGCCGTCGCCTCAAGAGCTCTCGTCACCTGGAATGAAAGCGGTGGAATTTGCGACACCTGCTGGGTGTCGTCGAAAACCTTCTGTGTCCGCTCTTGAGCACTTCGGATATCGGCGATGTCGCGGTTAAGACTGACCCATACCCCGCCGATAATGAACGCGTTGACAAGAGCGGCGCCTATGATGGCGATGAAATGTGCCGGATAAATCTTCGGCTTCTCGACTTCGGTGTTCATGGTGTCTCCATTCATTCCTGCGCCCCCTGCCCTTCAATGCCCTCAATTTCTATTATCAGCGCCCCGCCGCATCCACGGCGTCAACGCATGCGTTGCGACCGACCTCGGCAGCGTTCGAGCGGTGCGATCAGAGGACTCCTCCTGCGTCATATCTCGGTCAGGTTTCGGCGATAGCGCCGGCGTCGGCCGTCGGCATGCAGGAGGAAGGGTCACTGTCACAACCTTGGTTATGACGATCGGTTCTGGGCGCAAGCGGACACGATCAGCGGTAAGGCTGACATCGCCGCCATGAGGTAAGGTCGCATTTCGTTTCCTCAGTTCTTCGAGTTGCTGTGATGCCGCATTGATGCGCTCGGACACCTCTACCTCGATCTGCAGATCGTGCTCGGCCTGGTCGGCGATCTTCTTATTGGCTTCGGCGTTTGCCTTCTCGATCTTTGCGGTCCATTGAGCATCGGCTAGCTCAGTGGCGTTTGCTGCCGCCTGGTCGCCCATGGAATTGATCTCCCGAACGGCGAGATATGCAACGCCAGCCGCCAAGAGAAACAGAAGGCCGGGGGCGAGAGCGGCGGCAAGGGGTCGATAGGCCGAAGATCATGGCTTCACCTCAATGGTTGTGTCGGTATCGCCCTGCTCTATCGCCTGCTGGCACGACCACCTTGCGGGCTGAGTTCGTCTCCCACACGGCGCCGAACACATAGCTGCCGATGATGCCGCCGAAGAGCAGGATCAGATTCATGGCGATCGCTGAGTGCGAGACAGCCAGGTATGTGACGATCGCAATCCGAAGCAGCGACAGGATGATGATCCGCCGGCGAACGGCCCGATCCGGCGAGGCCTTGTGAGCCATGAAGAACTTCATGCGTTGACACCCTTCAGGGCTTCATCGAAGCGCTTGGCGTAGCTTGCGATGTCCTCAACCCGATCAATGCCGTTGATGATCCGACGGGCGTTGATCCAGTTGGTCGTGTCGGCATCGAAGTAGTTTGAGAGCTTGCGGCCGGTAAACTGCCCCGGGTCATGCCGGTGAACATGATCTTCACGGCGACATCGTCGTGCATGGCGAGGTCCGGCTCCGCGACGAGATCGACGCCGACGATCGGGCTCATGCGCTCATAGTTAGCCTTCTGGGTCAGCTGTACGAGCCCACGGCCGAGCCAGGTCTTCTCTTGTATGTCATTGCGCCAATAAGGAGATTTGACCCACGGCATCCGGCCCCGCTTCCATGAGCTTTCGAGAGGGCGATCGCCTGGTCAACGGTCGGGTTTTCATCCTCGTTCGGCAGCCGCGTCTCAATTACCGGCAGCATGGTCTGGGCGGTCTCATGGAAAGCCGTCGCCAGCATGTAGGCCAGCCTGCGCGGGTCGATCTCAGCCTTGCCAGCTTCGTCGAGGATCGCCTCGATACCGCTGACCTGAAAACTGCGACAGCGCCCCTTTAAACAAAGAGGCGCGCACGGTCGCGAGGAATTTCGCACGAACCATAGAATGCTCAGAGTTGTCGAAAGGTTCAAGCAAGCTACCGGCGCGACAAAGCGAGCTGCTTGCAATACGTGAGTTAGCGTGAGCACAAAGCCGGAAGTCGATTCCCGCTTGTGCCCGATGATCATGAGGATCTTCGATATGGTCTATGACTGGGCTGGTGTGCGTACCCGGCGTGTCCGCAGAATTAAATTGGCGGCAGCCTCAATCATGGCACTGATGATCCTCGCCGCGCCGGTTCTTGCCTTGACCTAAGTCTCGGATCGAACGGCCGTGGCGCATATCAATCTCCGGGTACCCGTAGACGTTCATTGAGACGGCCGAATACGCGCGAGCCTCAAGTTGCCGCGCCGTACTGTCGCCCGCGACTAAGACCCTTGAAAAATCGGGTAGTTCCAGAGAGGTGTGCCTCTGCTAAGGACGCCGCGCGGCGATTAGTTGCAGTTGCCGCAAAGCGAGACTCGGCAGGACCCCAGATCCTATGCCGGGTCTCCACCCTCGCAGCGAAGCGCCGCGTGGAAGTTTGTGCGTGCATTGTAGGGTGTTCTTGAAAGTGAAGCCCGCCTCAGCGAGTGGCCTTTGGGGTATCAGGTGGAACTAGGATGCGCGAGGCGGGTTGCGGCTCCAGCAATGGATGGAGAACCCGATGCAGTGGCAATCCTTTTTGACACACCTAGGTACTTGGACTGCTCGTGCATCGGCTTTCGTGATCGTATTCCTTTATGCCATCGGATGGCTCGTCTTCAGCCCGAAGACATTGATTGGCATGGCGCTGCCACGCTTGCCACATGGTTGATGACGTTGTTCATCCAGCGCGCCGAGCACCGAGACACCCAAGCCATTCACGCCAAACTAGACGAACTGCTTCATACGCAGGGCGAGGCGAGGAACGAGATTACGCGTATGGATGAGAAGGAGCCGGAAGAGATCGAGGGCTTCCGGCAGGTCCAAAAGACAGAGGAGTAACAGAGGACCATGGGGCGGCGGCGAGGTCTAAAAACCATCAGCCCGGGACCCTACGCAGGGTCTCCGCCTCCGCGGGGCCGCGAAGCGCCGCGTAAAAGTTTGAGCGGTTCATTGTTGTTCCTTGGCGGAGAAGGCGCAGGGAGCGGTGGCTAGTGTACCGAGTACATGCCTACGGATTATCTTCATCGGCCGGAGCGAATTCAGCAGGCGCTGGCAAATTATAGTGATTATCGTTGAGTACTCAGCGTTGTCGGTTATCTCCGACCAAGTATCAAGAAGCGCTTGATCTATAAACCTGACTATGCACATTTAGATTTATTCGATGTGTTTAGAAGGTTCTCGGCCGCCATGCTAAGCGCTATCTCTTCAGCCATTCATTGGCGCCTGGGCAAGGCCAACAAAGGCAAAGACAAGCAAAAGTTCGCAAATCACATCTTTGAGGCCGTTAAGGACAAGCCGCATCAGGACGCCAAACTTCGTCGAGGTGTCGGGTTGCTTGTCGATGAGAAAATGTATGGCCACGCGCTCGAGCTCTGTGACAGAAAACTTGCCGGCGATACTTCGGGCTTCTGGACCCATTACCGGACATTCGTCGAGGAATTGGCGCGGGCGAAAAGTTCAAACGGCAATTTCAAGCTGGCGTTATTCAATGACACGGACTTCCGGGTCAACATAGGATGTCGGCTAACGAGCCAAGGGTTAAAAAATAAGATCCGCAAGATCTTCCCTGAAGCCGCGATCACGTCACTTGGGTTTCGGTTTTCAGCCTTTCGAGAAGATTTCGCGATAAGCATCGCCGTGAAAAATCCAGATCAAGATGAACTCAAGAACCGTCTGCGGGTTGGCTATGGCGACAACGCCCTCGGTACCATCATGGAGTCCAGTTTCGTGGTCCTCCAACCGGAAGGTTCTCTTGATCCCAAGACGACAATGGAGGGCCTTGCAACCTTTTTCACGCCCGTGCTCCTTGCACAGCAAATAGGGAAACCCTATGCCGTCTTGAACGGTACCATCCCAATCTACTCAGACGAGCGGGACGTCTATCTTCGCATGCTGTTCGAAACGCTGAAGTTCGTTGCGGCACGCGATGAAATATCGGCAAGTCATCACAATGTAAGATTTCTGCCGGATGCCGCCTTTCTACGCATCCCTCCGCCCCAAGCCTCGGAGCGAGATGGTTGTCTGATAACCACTGGCGCTCGCAACGATCCGGCGGATGACATCACGATATTCAAAGCCGCAATTGACGCATGTGACACGCTTTCCCTGCGCCCCATAGTGCTCACCCACGCCGTTGATCGCCTCGCCGAATTCGAGCGGGACATAGTGGCACGGGGCGGTATCTTCGCTGAAACCGCCAGTATCGAGAAGGCTGCTGAGACATTGTCCCGATGCGGTCTGCACATCGGCGGCCGTTTCCACATGGCGATATTTAGCATTTTGTGCCATGTGCCAACGCTACTGTTCGACGTGAAGACACATAAAAACCAGTGGTTAGCACAATACTCGCCGCTCGTCCGCCTGGTGAAACCCGGGTCGGATTTAAACGTCGAAGCTCGCACCTTTCTTGACGAAGCGCCCGACCAGTCGTCGCCAAGGGTTGCCGGCTACGAGGAATTCTTGGCCGCCGCTTACAGCGCCAAAGCTCTGCGGTAGCGAAAAACTTCTTAGCCCATCTAATCCACATCGCATCAACCTATTCGTTTCCATGTTCGTTCTCCGGTTGAATGAGTTTTTGCTTGGAACAAACCGCCCGAGATTGCGTTCGATTGCCGATGAGCACCAACAGATACAACTTGACGCGAAATTTGCTGACCGGCTGGGACGTCGTCGACTCTCACACCAGTCTGCTTGCGGAGATGCCACCCGGAACGCCACTCAAGGGGCTCCGGAGGGCTGAGGCAGAAGAACTCTGCCACTTGCTGAACATCAACCTGAATCAAGCCATTAGCGAGCCTGAGGGTAATTCACCAGGTCGAGCCTCAGCAGACGAGAATTAGGCCGGGTTCGAAGCCCCGGCCGGTATTCAGACCGGTCAGCCAAGCAGCAGACCGATGTGGTCCTTCTTGATCGCTGGGCAGCCCCAGGCCGCTGCGATCTCTTACTGGATCTGGCGATACTGCTCGTAAGGCGAGACCTCGAGGAAAGACCGGAGAGCGGATCGGTGATGATGATGCGGTCGGCCGCCATATCGCCCTTTGCAGGGAGAGCCGGCGCTCGGGTGGCGAGAGCAATAGCCGAGCGCGGGAAGAACATGTTGCGAGCGGAGTTGCCGACAACCGTAATCGCCGTTGCAGAGGCTGGGATAGCCTGACGAAGGCCCGGATCCTGCACATGATCGTACCAGCGTTCAATACGTCGGAGTCACCAGAGGCCACCACATACTGGTTGGTATCTCCTGCGAAGGTGATGACGTCACCAGCAAGGATCGTGCCGTGCCCGCAGACGCTAGCGTGATCACAGTCGTGCCGACGGCATAGCTCGCAGTGTTCGTCGTTGCCGATGCACCAGTGCCCTTGGTGAAGTCCTTCACACCAGGGAGTTGCGAAGTGCGAAGTTCTGCAGGCGATCGGTGATGCCGTTGCGGAGCATGTCTTCGCGGCCGGCTTCGTTGACCTTGAAGAGAACCGACCGCTTACCGCAGAGGTTCTGCATCGCGCCGGAACCAAGCACAATCTGGAAGTCCAGTCCCTGGGCGCCGTCGTCGTAGAGGATGCGCAGCGCGCCAGCGGTATCGCTGAGATCGTAGGCGGTACCAAAAGGCGCCGCTCCGGCCGTACCGACAGCGCGAGATGCATTCACATGTAGCGCGCCAAGATCGGCTTCGATTTCGTTCACCAGCGTGCGGATGGGCAAACTGGTCGCGAGGGATGATGTTGTAGTTGGCGCCGTTGTTGTCGAGAGCGCGCTTTTCTTCGCCGTTCCAGCGGATCGGTACGCGGCGTGCCTTGGTGATGGTCATCTGGACGTTCCGATGGTCTGGTTACCATCGTTCGGCGAAAATGACGTCGAACGTATTGTAAAGCGTGGGCGTAAGACCGGTGAGCGTATTAGCCATTGAGCTTGCCCTTTCTAGGAGTTGATGGCGATGTCATTGGGGTGGGTTGGGCTATCCAGCCCGGAACACCGCCATCCATCCGGATCGCGGCAGAGACTGCGGGTTATTCGGTGACCGTGAAGCCTTCGCGGATCGTGGGTCGTGACCGGGCTCGTGCGGCCGCCGGACAACCCTATAAGCTGGAATACTTCAGGCGAAAGCACCGTCTCACCACCGAGCAGGCGAGAGAGATCATTAAGCAGGCGGGCAACAGTCGCGAGAAAGCGAATGAGCTTGCCGCGAAGGCACTTAAAAAGTAGCGGTTCCTACTTACAATCAGCTAGCGAAGCCATCTTGCCTCCGGGAAGCACTTGCGCCAACCTCCAATGCAACCTGGGGAGTGAATGAATTGGTACATCGACACTTGCCCGATATCCGATGAACCAGCCCAGGAGGAGCTATCGGGGATAGAAGACATTGCCGAGTACATCTGCCCTCCTGCGGCCGATTTCGGATCACGAGAACCGCCTTGGCGATGATCCTCCACCGAACCCAGAAGCCAAAGAGTTCGCACTTACACAAGCGAAGATGAGGGTAGAGGCAGGCGAGATCCCGACGATCGATAGCTCTCTGCTTTAGTCCGGTTGACCCACTTTACGCCGTGAAGGGTGGCTTATCCCGGAGAACAAAGGTAAGCGGTGTTCTCTTCGCACGTTGACCAAGCGCGGTGGGAGGTAACGATACCAACCCGCTGGGAGGTGATGGCAACCAAGCGCCAAAAGCGGTCATACCGGGGCGGTCCGCGAAGGAAGCACGAACCGCAGCCGAGGCGCGGGCGCGTATCTAATGGGGCTGATCAGCGAGCGCGCTGGCCACGCCGCCTAGCGTCGCAAGATCGATTGCCTCCGGGTCGGAATCTGTGCTCTTAAATGAGCATCGACTGCTGAGCGAAGATACCCGCCATCGCGCCTTGCCATATCGCCGTAGTGACCGAGGGGATGCCAGGGTTGGAAAGGTCACCGGCGGCGTAGATGCCAGGCATGCTGGTTTCACGGCGCTCGTCGGTTTTGAGGGCGATGCCGGTTGGCGTATTGACCGTGGCCAGGCCCAGTGCGTCATGAAGGGTTGCGGACGGCTTATTGCGCGGATGGGCGAACAGGATATCGACCGCGACATTGGGCCCAGTATCCATCTTGATGATTGCCCCATGGCTCCCCTGGCGTGCAATTTCGATGATCCGACCATCAACGAGAGGTACTTGGCGGTCCGCTAGATCGGTCCTTATGTCGAGGGTGATGTCGTGACCATTGCCGAAGACGGTCAACCTGTCAGTCCAATCTTTAAACAGCCTGACCTGATTCATCGACTGCGGGCCAGACCAGACAAGGCCCCAATGCTGGTCAGCTACTTCGAAGCCGTCGCAGTAGGGGCATGGAATGACGGATGTGCCCCAGTTCTCGGCAAAACCCGGAACATCAGGCATCTGATCGACAACGCCATAGCTCAGTATGAGGCGGCGCGCGCTAAGTGTTTCACCATCGCCAGTAAGAACAGAGAAATTGTCGATTGTACCGGAGATGCCGTCCGCGCGGGCATTGACCATCCTTATAGCAGGGTAGCGCGCGAGTTGCTGCCGCGCCACAGCCAGGATGTCGGCCGGTGGCTTGTCGTCGTGGCCGAGCACACCGTGCGAGCGGCCAGCGAAGCGGTTGCGCTGAAGGCCGGTATCGAGAACGATGACATTGCGGCGGGCACGACCAAGCTGCAGAGCGGCGGCGAGGCCAGCAAACCTGCCGCCGATGATGATCACGTGATTCATTGTGGTGGGCTCCGAGTTGCGGATAGAGGGGGCTGGATTGGATTTTGTGGTGGCCTCAGCCGGAGGGACGCCAATGGCCGACATTGCGGCCAGCTTCTTGCACGTTTCGGATACTGAATGGTATCGTAAATTCGAATAACGATACTGTCAAGGATCGCAATTGTCATGAGTGAAGATGTCCAGAACCGACGGGGCAGGCCCACCAACGAGGCGCTCGGTCAAACGATAGTAGATGCCGCGTGCGAACTGTTTGAGGAACTGGGATTTCATGGGGCGACGTTGGATCAGGTCGCTCAGCGCGCGAAGATATCCAAGCTGAGCATCTACAAGCATTTCGAGAACAAGGAGGCGTTATTTGGTGCGGCCTTTGCGGCCCGCTGCCAGCAATTGGTGCCGCAGAAGCTTTTTGATGGCGTCGATGGTTCAGCCGAAGATCAGCTCATGGCGGCGGGATCGTCACTGCTTCGCACGCTTCTGCGCCCGGAGGTCCGCAATGTCGAAGCCATGGTCATGGCCGACACGCCAAACCAGAAGTCGTTGAGCAAGGTCCATTACGAAGCAGGCCCCGCCCATATCATTGCGCAAATCGAGAGCTTGTTGCGTCAGTTGCATGCAAAGTCGCTTCTGAACGTGCCCGATCCTCTCCGGTCCGCCCGCTTGTTTGCCGCGCTTTTCAAGGGCTCCGATCTCCTGATTATCGCACGCTTCGACGACGCCAGAGCAGAGGACGACAACGAGATCGAATCCTATTGCCGGTCGGCGGTCGCCATGTTCATCGCTGCGCACGGTGGCAGTGAACAAGCGGTCGGATAGCCTGGAAGAGACCATGGAGGGGCCGCTCGCTTGAGATTTGGCCATGTGCATTGACCCCGCGTAACATCGTTTTTCGCTTTGAGCCGACCGCAGACTTTAGCTGTTTGTCCGCCGTGAACAGCTCCACGGCATCAGCACATCGATCTGACTCTGCTTATGGCCGCTGACGATGCGGTGAGCGTAGCAGTCAGATAGGCAAACGGATCAACCGAATTGAGCTTGCAGGTCTCTATAAGCGAGGCCATAGTCGCCCAGTTCTCCGCTCCAGCTTCATGGCCGGTAAAGAGAGCGTTCTTCCGATTGAGGGCAATGCCCCGTTCATTCTGCCCATGTCGGGGATGACGTTGAGGTCTATTACCGCTGGCATCCGTATTTCGGCCAGAGAGTTTCTATTTGCCGTGTCGAAGAACGAGCGACAGGCCGGTTTCTAAAGGTTTTGGTGCCGACAGGTGTCGTCATCGCGATCTCAGGGTGGATGATTGATCCTGTGGTGTGCGGCGGCATGACCATGGGAACGCCACGCGTCGATCTTGCGGCGCTAGTCGAATTGAACAGGCTGGTCTCTGGCGGCACCATAGCGGCACTCTTCCGAAGTGGACGTAGAATCACTCAGGAGGACCATGATGAGATCCCGCGATACGCTGGTGCCGGCGTCGGGCCGGCAGCTCGACCTGATATTCAATACCCGGATGCTCGACGGACTGAGCGACAAGGATCGCAAGAAGGCGATTTCAACGCTGGCTTGCCTGCTGATGCAGGCCGCAGGCCTCGTCGTCGAGGAGCTCAACGATGAGCAACACTGATTTGATTCCGACAGCGCTGCTCGCGCGCAAAGCCATCGTCTACGTACGGCAGTCCTCGCAATCGCAGGTCATGACAAATCTGGAAAGCCAGCGACGGCAGTATGATCTTGTTGACGTTGCGCGACACCACGGCTTCAGTGACATCGAGACCATCGACGACGACCTCGGGCGCTCTGCCAGCGGAACTGTCGCGCGCCCTGGTTTCGACCGTCTTGTCGCCCTTTTATGCGCTGGCCAAGTTGGTGCCGTCTTATGCTTCGATGCTTCACGGCTTGCGCGCAACGGTCGGGACTGGCATCACCTGCTCGAACTATGCGGCCTGGTCGAAGCCCGCGTCATTGACCATGACGGCGTCTACAATCCATGTCGGCCCAATGATTGTCTGCTGCTCGGGATGAAGGGTAGTATCAGCGAGTTCGAACTAGGCGTGCTGAGAGCTCGCATGCTCGATGCCGCCAGATCGAAGGCGCGGCGTGGCGAATTGCGCCTTTCCGTTCCGTTCGGCTACATATGGCATCGGGAGGCGGGGCTTGGGCTGGACCCCGATCTGCGTCTGCAAGAGGTGATCCGATCCATATTCGCCCGCTTCCACGAGCTTGGAAGTGCGCGTCAGGTGCTTCTGTCGATGACGAAAGATCAGATTCACTTCCCGCGGCCGTCGGATGAAGGGCGCATGACCAACTTCGTATGGAAGCCAGTCCGTTATCGCAATGTGATCGGCATCCTCAAAAACTCTTTCTACGCCGGCGTCTATGTCTATGGGAAGAGCGAGAAGCGGACTGCCATCATCAATGGACGCGCGCGGCGCAGTTATGCGATCACAGATCAGGGCGACGAGGACAACGTGGGAGCGGAACACCGGTTACGAACAAAGTCCAATGCGGTACGTTCCCCGTGCCTAAAACCTTGGAGGACTGGACGGACGAAGACCCTATGGCCGCAATCAATGCACAGGCTGATCTGGCCCAGCAGGCAAGGCCGAATATGACGGACTTGCATGCGTTGGCTATGACCTTGCACCAAGACCTTGACGAGCGGTCACTCAAAGAGATCGAAGCGAAATCGGGATGTCTGGCGCCACCGCGGTTTATATTGGTGGGAGTGAGCAAAATCATTTGTACTGGTCGTGGAGCCTTCGCACTTCGCGATAGGAATTTCTACCGGCTTGCTGCCTCGAACCAAATCTACTGAAGTGCGTTCTTCAAGAAAGCAACTGGAGGTGGGTCAAGGATGTCGCGGTACCGCGAGATCGGGCTCAATCGTACGTCCCTGGCCCAGTAGCAGAGAGGATGGGAGCATGCCTCCGTTCATCCTGACTTTCGAGCTCGTCAAGAAGGAGAGCGCACCCCTTTATCGGCCGCTTGTTCGTGACCTCATGCGCCGCGGAGCGCACAAATATCAGCTGTCATGTTGGCTCGTTAACCTGGCCAACACGGCTGCCGAAGTTCACGATTACTATCAGCGGTTCCTTCAAGAGGACGATAGGCTGATGGTGTCCGAGTTGACTCACAACCACAAGCACGATCGATACCACAAAGACACGAGCAACTGGATCGAAGCAAATCCGCCGTTCCGATAACTCTAACAAATTCTCAAAGCCTCTGTCGAAACCGAGAAACTTGGCTTTGGCGAGGGCTTGAGCGAACTTCTCATGCCATGCGTTTTTCAGATGGCATGGCTTAACCTTGGGAGCGTCTCATGAAAGACGACGAGATCGAGCGCCTGGCGAAGCTATTGTGGGAACAAGAAAATCCATCGAAGCCGTGGCTCACTCCAACGTCGCGGAGCGTGCTCGGGCAGGATGTAGTGACCGGTGCCTCCGAAGAGGATCGAGAGCGCTACAGAAACAGAGTCCGAAACGGCGAAAGATGAACTTTCGCCGTGGCGAATAGCCGAAGTCCAACATACGTCGGAGTACCCGCTCCTTTCAGAAGCGTCAGTTTGGCCACCATGCCGGGAGAGCGGCCGCCGCGAATGTCAGCGCCACCAGGGCGAGCTAGACGATCCATGCAGCAGCGTTGCGGACAGGAGGAGGTAGGCGAGCCAGACGGCCTTGCAGGCGATGTGTGAGGCTTGATCCTGAGCGAACGTCGTCCCGCCCCGCCCCGCTGCCTCGTCGATGATCGTGTGAGCCAGCCATTCCGCTAACCCGAGCCACACATTGCCGGTGACCAGCCCTACGCCGGCGTCTTGAATGCCGGAATGTGCGATCAGGTGATAAACGCGCAGCGGACCCGATTGTTTAACCCTGGAGAGGAAAGTCGCTCTGCAGCGGGTAGTCGAGCAGCCAATGAACGGCCAGCAGCATGACGCTAGCCAGAGGATGGTTTCGATCATCTCGCTCTCCGAATGAAAAACCGCTTACGGGGCGGGCTGTGGGCGGCCACCTAAGGGCCCTTGTTCTCTTTTTCCGTATTCATCCGAAGGCAAACCTCGCGTGCAGGAGGGATGACATGAGGTTTGTGCAATTGACCCTGATTGGACAGGCTGCGGTGCCTGTTTTCATAAACCCGGATTAGGTGGTGTCCCTAGTGGCGCTCCCTGATCGTACATCAATAGTCACGACCGCCACCGGTAATCATGGCGCGGCCATTGTGTACGATGTTACAGAGTTGGCTTGCCGAGGTCGGTCGCCTGCTGACGGCTAATCCAGGTGTCGCGGCACCAGGACGAGCGTGAAGCCACAACGCAAGCATGGGAAGCCTGCCACCGCTTAAGGTGACGGGCCGTGATGGTCATTTCCGTGGGATTGGTCAGCAAACCAATCTCTCACTATTTGCGGCCGCCGCTGGGGCGGCGGTTCCCACCTTGACTACTACCCCCTGAGGTCTTGGCATCATTGGCCTGGCCGAAATTGGTGCCGCCGAGATGACCGCCGCCACTCGTGTTGGCAACCTGGCGCTCGGCTCTTCGCCGGATCTCGGCTGCATTGGTCTTGCTCATACTATCTTCCTTCTTTCGAACGGGTAATCGCCTCCGGCTTGCCGCCAGACGACGTAGAAATCGATTTTGAAAGGAAAGATCAGCTTGAACGCGCGGTGCGTGAAACGAAGCTCGACTAGCAATTTCGACGGACGACCTTTGCACCCCAATGTGTTTAAAGCAAGTTCTGCTTTGGGTCGAATTGGCGCCCGAGCCGAAGCCCGGGCGAGTGAGGATGCTTCCGGCGACCAATCCAGGCAGAGCCTCAGACACGAATGATGCCGCTGTTTCACACGCGTCCGGTGCGGGCCATGGCTTCGGCGCCAAGTGCAGGGTCAAGCCCACATGTGCGTTTCGCTGCTCTCCAACGGGCTATAGCCGCCCGGTTCTCAAATTGGCGTGAGGTTTGGCCTCACCGGCTCGGGAAGAATGCGCCCTGGCTCATGCGCGGCCCGAGAGCCGCATGCGAGGCAGCCAGCGTCTCCGCTGCCTCGATGATTCTCGCCCGCACCTGCTCATAGGTACAGTCCGCAAACACCGCCACGTTCATGCCGCTTCCTCATGTCAAGTAGATCGCCCTGGAGGGGCTTGTAGAATTTCACGCCGATCAAACGCGGAGAACATGGTTTGTCGGTATTCCGCAATTGATGGCCTTAGCCTTGCGCCGGAGCTGCCGAGGTCGATTGCATTGATCACCGACGAGCGACGGCGAGCGGGCCAAGGCGGGGTTCTGGACGAGGATCGAGGAAGCCGCCTTGATCATGTCCCTATTCAGTTCGCGCGCATTAACCGGCGTTCCGTGATTAGCATGCCGGTTGCTACCATTCTCTGCCGGCAGGAGGTCGGAGGACCACGCATCATGACTGCGGTCGAGAAAAGCATTCCAACGGTGCCAGCGAACTCACGGCCTACGAGCACCCGAACGACCTGGTCAAGCTGCGCGTCTTGATTGGAAAGGCGAAGGATGTCTGCATCACAGATCCAACTCCGGCCGGGCGCTCTGGCCGCATCGATACGTATCGGGTGAATTGCGCCTCGAAGGTCATACGCTCGCGAATGGTCGGATCACCGAAGCGGCATTTGATGCTGCCGATCTAGGCGATTCCCTCGACGTTCGAGCCGAAGACACTATTGAACTTCTTCCAGTCGGCTTCGGTGGCGGCGATGGCCACGCGATCAGCTTTGTACTTCTCGGCGCGGTAGAGCTAGACGATGGCGTCATAGTTGGCCTTGGCGCCCTCGCCCCCGTATAGGTCGGCCGAGATGGGCCGTGGGTTGTCGCGGCGGGTGCCGAAGGTGTTGCGCTGGTTGAGGATGAGGATCGCGCTCTCGGTCTCGTCGGCCAGCGCCTTCAACTCGACTATGACTCCACCGGAGATGCGGTCCCGCAGACAGCTTCAGATCGCGCGGCTTCACAATGCCAATGTGGTCGATGACGATAAAAGGCGTCTTGCCGTTGGCGCGCTTTTGATGAAGCGGCGGGCATATGTCACCAGTTGGGTGATGCCCTCTCGCTGGCAGCGGATGATTTCGAGCGGCTGCCGGTCGATCCAAGTCGCGAACTTAATGCAATCGTCCTGCTCTTTCTGGCTCATCATGCGGATTGGATCGCGCTGCTGGCAGACGTTGATGCCGTGCACCTGGGCAATCATCCTGGCGAATGCGTTGAGCTGAGGGCTGATCATAGGAGAGGAGAGAACCGGATGCCGCTCGGCGACCGCGTGGTAGATCAGCTGCACGTGCGGGATGATTTCCCCTCGCCGACGAGGACAGGGGGCCATAGAGGCTGAGGAGAAAACGGATTTCGTTCATGCTGCCACCCCGCACGGCACGGCTCTTGCACGGTTACTAAAGTATTTACCGTCAGGAGTTCGAGTGTAATGAACGGGCACACATTCAGAGCATTCCCTCCGCTGATGCTGGTGATGAGTGGCTCTGAAAAATACAGATTGGTGAAGTCGGTGGGAGACGCTGCCGAAGCCCTGTTCGCTTCCTGGCCCTTCGACGATGGGGAGGAATACCTCGTGGCCGTAAAGACCTGTTTGGAGGCGTTGCACGGCAAGACGGCGGCGGCAGATGCGAGAGCTGCGCTCATCCGAGCGGCCGAGGAAGCTGGCATCCCGGTGATCACTGTCGTTCACTGAGGTCGTCAGGAACAAACTGCGCCACGAATGGATTGGGGCCATAGAAAGGACCCCGCTATGGCGACCATTTCCCCAGACCCGAAACCCAGTCCGAAGCCGGAACCGGTTCCCGACCTCCCGCCCGATGTACCGCAGCCGCCGAACGAGGAGCCGATCCCAGATTTGCCGCCTGCTGAGGTTCCTAATCCGATCCCGATCCCTAAAGACTTTCCACCGATGATGAAGTGAGATCACGGCCGCGTTAACGACGCGCTTGATGATTGAACGGGATTTTTGCCTGCTCAGGACTTTGGTCCCGCGCGCTGGCATCTGGATTATGCCAACCTGCCTCGCCGACAATCATAGGCGCCAACGGAGGAATTCGTGAAAAACGATATATGGGACCGCAGCGTGGAACTGGTGATCGACGGAAAAGACCAATTCCGTACCGTGAAAAGCACCAGGGAGGCTGTAGAATGCTTGATGACTAGTTGGCCAAATCAGAAAGGTCCGGCATACGCGGCGGCTCGGAAGGTATGTCTCAGTGCTCTCAACGGCGGGGAACCCGACCTTGACCCTCGCGACGCGTTCATAGAGGCCGCCAGTGAGTGTGGAATTCTGCGAACGAGTTGAGGTCCTCATGCCGCGCTCCTCTCGTTCCGCTGCATGCGAAGATCCATAAGCGGTTGCTGATACCGTCCGGCATTTACCTTCATCTCGCGGATGCCCCAGCAGATCGCCAGGGCGCAGGGCTCTCACCTCCGAAGAGTTTGCCACGGCATATTGGAAGGCCCGCAAAGCCGCACGGCCGCTCAGGGAGCAAGTTGGCGAAGCCAAGGCTCTATCATTCGTCGTGAAGCCAAACACGTTCCAGTCGACATGCGCTCCCTCGCCTTCACCAGCTTGGACAAGACAACGCGCGACCGGCGCCGGAATATCATGGAGGCAATGTGGGCCGAAGCGACCAGTGAGAAGGATGCGCCTCTTCGCTGACACCCGCTGCACCAAGGATGATCGGCTCTGATAAAGGCACTGATATGGCGGTCCTCCAGATCCCATCCGTCATCTGACCGCACTGCCTTTTGGTGACTCCGATGCATTGCGGGTGCCCACATTACGCGCGTGCGTCCCGGCCGCCGTCAAGGAGTTGAACCACATCCGCCCTTAATTACCGGTCGGCCAGCGATCCTCGCTGGCCGGCGCAGTTTGTGCCAGGGGAGCTCACGCCATTGGATTCTACCGTTGAGGGGCAAAATCGTCAGCAATTTGCGACAGGTTAGCTGCAATCACACATTCAACACCATTTCGATTGAAGGTGATCTCGCAAGAGCCCTTAAGCTCCGCTGCCAAAAGGCGCTCGATCAACCTGGAGCCAAATCCCTTCGTTGCCGGCGGTAGAACGTCCGGACCGCCTTCCTCTTTCCAGCGTAGTCGAAGTACGGCGTTTACAGACATGTCGTGCTGCCAGTCGATAGAAACGAGACCGGTGGAGACGGACAGCGCTCCGTATTTGGCAGCATTGGTCGCCAGTTCGTGAAGCGCCAGCGAAAGCGAAACGACAGCCTTCGGGGGTAGCGATACCGATGCTCCTTCGACGCGAAACCTCTCGCCTGGATAAGGTGAGATCGCCTGTTCGACGACCGTTCGAAGATCAGCGTGTTGCCAATCACCGTTCAAGAGCAAGTCCTGTGCCCTTCCGAGCGACGTTAACCTTGCTAGGAAAGCTTCTACATCTTTTTTGTTCGTGGCGTCACGCCCTATTGTCTGCCGCGCGATTGCAGCAACCGTGGCGAGAATGTTCTTGACGCGATGATTCAATTCACCCGCCAACATGGCCTGCAGACGTTCCGCCTCCTTTCGCGCAGAAATGTCGTGGGCGACTTTGGAAGCGCCGATGACCTTTCCGGATGCATCTAGAATGGGAGAGACGCTCAGAAGAACGTCGACCTGCCGCCCGCCCTTGCGCGTTCGTTTGGTCTCGTAGGGTTCTACCACCAGACCGGCCTTGATCTGCCGCAGGATCGAAGGCTCTTCGTCTTTGCGGTCATCGGGAACGAGCGTCAGAACCGATTGACCGATGACCTCCTCCTCGGAGTAGCCGTAGAGGCGCGCGGCGGCGGCGTTCCAGCTGGTGATCGTCATCTCGAGGTCGATGCCCAAGATAGCGTCGTTGGACGAGGCGATCATGGACGCAAGATGCCGTTCGACTTCCTGAATTCGTTTGCGCTCGGTGACATCGATCGTGATGGCAACGGCCTTGGAGATCCGACCTTGCTCGTCCCGGATGGCCGAGACCGAGTCGGCAACCCAGATCAGGCTACCGTCACCGCGAATGTAGCGCTTTTCGATATTGAAGCTCTCTCCGGTCTCGACCAAACGCCTGAACAGCCTGGCGTTTTCTGGCAGGTCATCCCTATAGGTTATGTCCTGCATCCGCGTTCCGATTAATTGTTCGGCCGGGTGGCCAACAATGTCGCAAAAGCGCTGGTTGACGCTCACGAGCTCTCCGGTTGGCTCGCCAAGGGCGATGCCTGCCGCCGATTGTGAGAAGATCGCTCGAAGACGTTCCTCGCTTTCGCGGACAGCCGCGTCGGCGTTGACGCGTTCGGTCGTCTCGTTGACGATGCACAACACTCCACGGACGGCTTTGTGCTCATTCCGTACGGGTGAGTAGGAAATATCGAAGTACACCGTTTCCGGAAATCCATGCCGTTCGATGTAGAAAGGCCGGTCTTTGGCCGCGACGGTTTCACCGTTCTCCAGCACACGCTTGAGGAGCGGCTCCAGATCGTCCCAAAGCTCGGACCAGTATTCCCGAGCCGGCCTGCCAAACGCATGGGGGTGCTTGTCCCCGATCGTCGGGGCGTAGCTGTCGTTGTAGAAGGCAACGAATTCAGGGCCCCAGAACATAACGATCTGGGCCTGCGAGGGCAGCATGATGTCGAGCGCGGAATGCAGACAGTTAGGCCACTGAGACATCGGGCCGACCGGTGACGACTCCCAATCGACCGAAGCCAGAAGTGCCTGCGCGCTTGCCCCCCTTGAGGCATGCGGTATTTGTTCAGCCAGTGGCGCGTTCCCCTCTACTTTCCCAACTACGACCCGTCGATCATGATCGGCCTGAGTTTACATCAGTCGATCTTTCTCTCAAACCGAGTGTCTGGGCAGACCCATGCTGCGACGCTGCGCATGCTTGCGCACCGTGCGAGGTTGAGCGTCGCAGGCGAGAACGAGGCTGGGTGGCGCCGCGACGTCATCATCGCCTGAGACCACTGCAGAGATGTACTGCAAGGCGTTCTTCATCCCGTTCACCGTGTACGGTTTCTCGATTGCGCCGAGTGCACCCGCGAAGTCATCGGGAAGGCGCTTGATGTTGCCACTGACAAACACGAATGGCACTTGCGCTTCCGCAAGACGACGCCCTACATCTATTCCCGTCGGGCCGTCCGTGAGATGGATGTCTACGAACGCGAAATCTGGTCTTGAGGCTGAGAGAAGATCACGAGCCTGATGACTGCTAATGGCGAGACCGATCACCTCGTGTCCCGCCGCTTCCACTTCGCTTTCCAGTTCCATTGCAAGCAGCATCTCGTCTTCGACGATCATCACCCTCAATGGTCATTCTCCTGATGTTCATCAACAAGCAGCGTTACATTCACGATCGTTTTCCTGCCCCGGCTGCTCCGTTTGATCCGGGCGTCGAGCTGCTGGGCGGAAGCTTCAAGAAGCAGACGGCTGAACTCCGCGCTTTCCGGATCAGGCTCGACGGGTTTGACGGTATCTTCGACCCGGATCAGAAAGTGTCCATTCAGCCGCTTCACGACGATATGGATCTCGCCGCCGCCATCGCTCAGGCCGCGTCTGACGGCGTCACCAACGAGCTCATTGACAATCAGCGACAAAGGCGTCGCCTTGACGGCTGGGACATAAAGCGGCTGCAGGTCGAGTGTCAGGTGAATATCCTCGCGGCCAATCCCGCCGATCAGATCGGTGACAAGCTCGCGGGCGAAGTCGGCGACATCGAACCTTGCGATATCGTCAAGGATAAACAGTTTGCGCTGGACGGTGCTGAGCGCTTCCACCCGATTGAGAACGGCCATCAGGGTGCGCTTCTGGCTTTCATCTTTCGTTGTGCGAGCCTGCAGCTTGACGATCGAAGCCATGGTCAAAAGGTTGTTTTTGACCCGGTGATCGACCTCGTGCACGAGGAGTGTTTTGGCCGCAAGCGCAGCGCGAAGATCGGCGGTGTTCTTGGCGACCTCCTCCTCGGCTTGATGTCGGGCTGCGGCGAGCTCGGCTTCCCGGCTCTTGACGTTCGTGAAGTCGAGCTGCGAAGCAAAGAAGTAGACGATCCGGCCTTCATCATCTCGGACGGGGCTTATGAAAAGAGCGTTCCAGAAGGTGGTGCCGTCCTTGCGGTAGTTCAGAATGTCGACCGCAATGTCCCGACCTGCGCCGACCGCCTCGCGGATGCGTGCGACTGTTGTCTTGTCCGTTCCCGGCCCTTGCAGGATGCGACAATTGCGACCCACCAATTCGTCGCCCGAGTAGCCTGTAAGCTTTTCAAACGACGTGTTGCAGAAGATGATGGGGTTATCGTCTTGGTTAGGATCCGTGACGATCATCGGCATGCGTGTCGCCTTGAACGCTGCCGCAAATGGATCTTCACGGACATGGCGCGCGACAAGCCTGTCGCCGGCGTCTTGCGCGTCGGTTTTGGATCTGTTCTTTTCCCGCATGAGGGTCCCGCAAAAATGAAGCCCTATATAATGCAGGAACTTGATTTTGGTTCCCGGTCGATAGTCGGAGCAGGATAGCCTCCGAAACTGCTCGAATGCGTCGGTATTGTCCGCTACTGCTCTTGAAGGGCACCGAACTCTCGATGCCACAACTTGGCCGTCTCGACAAATGCACCAAAGATCTACTAGGTGAGGACCTTTGGTTAAGTCGGTTCAGCAAGCGCGCTCGCGCATATTAGGAAGGTTGGCTCTCTCTCATCGGACGACCCGTGGTTGGACCCAAGCTTGGGCCGTCCGGGCGACGGGAGACGCGACAACATGATCCTCAGAAAAGGACGATGACGTGCCGGTGCCCTCGGCCGGAGACAGGCGCCCAAGAAGCCACGCGAAGCGATCATCGAGATCGAGCACCTGATGCTGAGGAAGGCTTCGTATTGAGCGACGCAGATGGATCGAACACAAGTCTCGCATCTGAAGAGTTCATAATCATGATTGCGGTACGCCCCTACGACGCAGCTAAAACGCGCTAACAGGTGTTTTGTTCAGTCGTCGATTTCGGTTGCTCCGATAGACCGGTCCAGCGCGGGTAGTTCTTGTCGCCTTCGCCGAAAAACATGTTCTGGTCGCGTCGCAGATCAATGGCATGGCATCACGGCCCGGCGCAGCAAGCGCAACGCGATCCGTATACTCGAGGAAGGCACAAGATCTGTTGGGACGGCAGGAGCCGGCTTTGCATTCCTCGTCCTTGAAGGCGATGGCCCAGTGCTGAGCGCGCCGACGACATGGTCGCCGGCCGGAACGAGCCTCGCCGCACCGAAGATTAGGCCGCGTCTCTCGAATCAGGCCCGATCATATGTGAACGACGTCAAAAGGGTCGTCACGAAGTTGCTGGCTCGTTCCTTGACGAGGACCTCCGTCCACTCGTCGGTACCGCGAAGTTTTAGGTCGGTATAGATGCTGTCAACTGCCGCTTCTTCAATCCGTTTGATATGGGCATTGAATGCTGCCTCGCCGCCTGCATGGTACATGTCACGAATGATCATGCGGAGGATTTCTTGGATCGCAATCTGCCAGGATGTGTTGATCGCTTGAAGCTCGTTCGTGTCCAGTGCCATGATGGCTCCTGTTGTTAGCGTAAATTTCGATAAGATTGTGCCACAGCTCCTGGTCCGTGATATCGTTCACCAACGCGATTTCAGGAGTGTGAAGGCTAAGCCTGTCTGGCCTTGCGGTTTGCGTAGGGTCTGTCCCGCTCTGCCTTCCGCTTCATCTTCGACCACCGGGGCGATACGGGCATTCTCAGCCGACGCACGCGCCTTGGTTTCTGCCATGGCTGCGGCCTCCGCGGCCGCTTGCTCTTCAGCCACCGGAGCTTCCAGGAGCATACGCTCCTCAAGCTTCAGGCGTTGCCCTCAGCACGGCGGGCTTCACGAGCTTCACCAACCGAGATGCGCTCGGCTTGCCTCGCAATTCGCAAGGGCTCTGCAGCAGCCTTTGCAGCAGGGTATGCACTGAGAAGCGATGCTTTAGCCTCCACAGCTGCGGATCGACGATCGGCGAGTTCGTTGTTTCTGATGTTCTTCAATTTTTTATCCTGATGAGGAGAGGTTCGTTCAGCCCATTTGGCCACGTTTGGCAAGCATGGCTGACGTAACAGAGGTCCGGTCGGCGATCTCCTTCGCCAGCCGCGCCTCCCGCAACCTTTGAGTCTTGGCGACTCGAGACTGAGTGATCGCTTCGAGTTCGTCCATTGCGTGATTTTTGGCGAAGAGCTGGGTCTGGAGATTACCGAAGGCAATCTCCGCCGCTTGGCGAGATTTACTAAAGGTCTGTTTCATCGAAAAATCCTGATAGGTTCATCTTGTGAACGGAACGAAAAAGGCCAGGCAACTGCCTGGCCTCAAAGTGATAACGTGCTTCCGGCAGTGCCAGTACATCCGTGGTCAAAGGAAAGCAGATATCGATCAAGCGGACTGCAGATTGCAGGCCGACATCTTGCCCGACTTCATGTCGCGCTCAAGCTCGAAGCCGATCTTCTGGCCTTCGACGAGCTCGCGCATTCCGGCGCGCTCGACAGCCGAGATGTGAACGAAGGCGTCAGCGCCGCCATTGTCTGGCTGGATGAAGCCGAAGCCCTTGGTGGAATTAAACCATTTTACTGTGCCGGTGGTCATGATGAACCCTTTCAAAGCATAGAGTGAGGGACCGCGAAGCGGATGCTGCGCAGATGGAAACCGACTATTTTTGAAAGGGGAGTTCGCTTAGAGCGCGGTGCCAATCGCGCGGTAGACAAAGCTCGGCAAGCAAAAGATCGATGACGCATCTATACGGGACCGAGACGGCCGCGTCAACGCTTAGTTTTTGTCAGATGTCGGTTTCGCCCCAAGATTGTATCTGTTTAAACGTCGCGCGAGGACTCGATGGAAAAAGACGTGGGCGCCGGTCGACTAACACAATGCGTCAGAGTTCAGCTTGATTGACGTGGTACGATTCGCGTAATCGAGCTACGCCACGGAGACTCTGGTGACCGGATCCCCCAGCCGCTGATGGAGATAGGTGGTCCTCATCCGCTAAGAGACATGTCGAACTTTAAACAGGAAAGTCACGATGGGTTGGAAAACGCCTAAGATCGAATACGTAAACGGCTATAAAATTGTCGAGATCGACGGGCCTATCTTCAAGGTCTACGATGGCACACTCCAGATCGGGGAGGATTTCCCTTACTCCGGCGAAGCGGCCGCTCACGCAAAGTCCCTGCCGAGGCGGGACGCTCCACGGGAGTGAGCAGGCAAGATGAAAATCATCAGGTTCGAGAAGCGCGGAGATGCCATCTTCTAACCGACGTTCCTTGACACGGTCAGCGCTGCCAGGCTTGCGGCCAGTTCGTCGCTTCGGAAGGGTTTCGTCAGTCGGGGCAAATCAGATGCCGCTCCTTCACGCTCGGCGTAGCCGGAGACGAGGAGGACTTGTACCTGCGGATGTTCCGCACGTACGGGTCGCGCGAGCTTGGTGGCATCCATGCCAGGCATTATATGGTCCATGACGCGGCAGTGTATAAGTCGCCACTGACCGGAAGCCAGAACTCGATTTCCGAGCCAACATCGACTTGGCTGCATATCTCCTACGATGCCACCAAGCTGCGGAGCCAAAGCATGTGCCATCGACAGGCCGAGCCGGTGTCTTTCCCCAACCTTGGTAGAAAAGAACGGCTCGACCGCTGTAGCACTTTCAACCGCTCGGCGCGATTTGGCCCAACACGCACAAGCTGTCCAGGCGTGCGCCCCGGTGCGCCATCTAAGAAGCAGAACGTGTCGCGCAGGATTTCCGGAAAAGAGGCCTCGCTTTCGCGCCCTTTTGTTGGGAAGCGGCAGCTCACGTGCGTACGAGCAACGCCTCAACGACGACTGCGAACGCAGGCGAAGCCTGCCGCGGCTTGGGTAATATAAGGGATAACCAAGCCAGGGCGGACACCAGTCATCGGATGGCACAGCAGCTTTGGTTTGAAGCCGAGCCAGGTGGATGGCGCTTATCTCTTATGCAAGCCGTCTGTTGATTTCTACTTGAGAACTGACCCGGCCTTTGCGCCGAGAATACTCGATGGAACTATCCTACTATGCCGGGCCAGTTCCTAGTGGAAATCAATAAACCAACCCTTAGGGCACGCAGCGTGCCCCTCCGTGCTTTTTTCCTCCGCGCGATCTCACGAATGGAAAGATCTATTGGCCGAAATAGCAGCCATAGTCATCCGGAAGTCTTCGCCACCAATGAACAATCGGCAATAGAGGTCTTTTAAGGTGGCCCTCCAGACCGCTGGGGCCGACAGAGATGCGCTTTTCAAAAATCGCCTGCCTCCATGCCACTCTTTGAAAATAGCGGTTGCGTCTCGCACACCAGAACGACGCTCCCCCAAGCAGGCGTTGATCCGTGCTCAAATATTAAGCAAATGCCGCAGAGTGTACACAATACCAGATGCTCAAGGCGTAGAGGCTTGGAAAACCAACAGGTTACAAGGTGGCACACCTCTTGCAGGGAATTTGTTGAGTTGGTGGCTAGGGTTCCGGCGCTTTCCAGAAGTGCGACTGGTCCGAGAGCCACCACCGGCGGAAGAGAAATTCCGCCGGGTGCACGGCGGGATAAAAGCCCGGGAGACCTCGTAAGCCAAGGGGATTGGCGGCGCGATGGTCATTGCCGATCCCTTTTGAAGAAAAGCAAAAGGGGAATTTCAATGCAGACTTTTTCGAAGATCTTTTCCGTAACCGCCCTCGCCGCTTCGCTGGTGCTTGGGATAGGCTCTGTTGCCAAGGCCGAGCAGAAGACCGAATTCAAGGTCGCATGGTCGATCTATGTCGGCTGGATGCCGTGGGGTTATGCCGCCGACCATGGCATTGTCAAGAAATGGGCGGACAAATACGGCATCAAGATCGATGTCACTCAGTTCAACGACTATGTGGAGTCGATGAACCAGTATACGGCCGGCGCATTCGATGCCGTGACCCTGACCAATATGGATGGCCTATCGATCCCGGCTGCCGGCGGTGTCGATACGACCGCCGTCATCGTCGGCGACTTCTCGAACGGTAACGACGCCGTCATCCTGAAAGACAAGGCAAGCCTGGCCGATATCAAGGGCCAGAACGTCAACCTCGTCGAGTTTTCCGTTTCGCATTATCTGCTTGCGCGTGCGCTCGAAAGCATCAAGCTAACCGAACGTGATGTGAAGGTGGTCAACACCTCAGATGCCGATATGGTGGCCGCCTATAAGACGCCTGATGTCACCGCCGTCGTTACCTGGAACCCACTCGTCTCCACCATCCTCGAAGATCCCTCGGCCAAGAAGGTTTTCGACAGTTCGCAGGTGCCTGGCGAAATCATCGACCTGATGGTCGCCAATACCGACGTGCTGAAGGACAACCCGAATTTCGGCAAGGCACTTGCTGGCATCTGGTATGAGACTGCCGCGCTGCTGAATAGTGCCGAGGGCAAGGCGGCCCGTGAGGCCATGGGGGCTGCGTCCGGCACGGATCTCGCCGGTTTCGAAGCCCAGCTTGCCGCGACCAAACTGTTCGACAAGCCAGCGGATGCCGTCGCCTTCACCGCTTCGCCCACACTGCCGAAGACCATGGATCTTGTGCGCAACTTCCTCTTCGAGAAAGGCCTGCTCGGCAATGGTGCTCCCTCTCCTGACGTCATCGGCATCGAAATGCCAGACGGCAAGGTGCTGGGGGATACCGGCAATGTGAAGCTGCGCTTCAGCGAGACCTACATGAAGGCCGCCGCCGACGGATCGCTCTGATCGCGCCAGGCGGCAGGATCTGCCGCGCCGCCTCTTTCCCCTACCAGCGGAGCACCTTCTCATGCGTTGGATCAACACGAAGCCAGGCCGCGGCGCGCAGTTCGCCCTGATGCTGCTACCCTTCGTCCTGCTCGTCGTGGCCTATACTGTCGGATCGGCCGAGCGACTGGCGGCAAACGCCAATGACAAACTTCTGCCGAGCCTTGCCGGCTTTGCCGATGCGATCAACCGCCTGGCTTTCGTGGCCGACCAGCGCACCGGCGACTATCTGCTCTGGTCGGATACTGGCGCCAGCCTGATCCGCCTGCTTGCCGGCCTCGGCATTTCCACCGCGATCGCGCTCATTGTGGGCATGCTGGTCGGCATGCTGCCTTACCTCAGGGCACTGCTTTCTCCTTTCGTCGCAGTCATTTCCATGGTGCCGCCGCTGGCCCTCCTGCCGATCCTCTTCATTGTCTTCGGGCTTGGCGAGACCTCGAAGATCGCTCTCATCGTTATCGGCGTGGCGCCAACAGTGATCCGCGACCTCGCCCTGAAAGCGCTGGAACTGCCGCGCGAGCAGATCGTCAAGGCAGAGACACTGGGCGGCTCCTCCTGGCAGATCGGCCTGCGGGTCGTGCTGCCGCAGATCCTGCCGCGGCTGATCACCTGCCTCAGATTGCAGCTCGGCCCGGCCTGGCTGTTCCTGATCGCCGCCGAAGCAATCTCTTCGGATTCCGGCCTCGGCTACCGTATCTTCCTCGTCCGCCGCTATCTCTCGATGGATATCATCTTTCCCTATGTCGTCTGGATCACCCTGCTTGCGGTGGCAATGAACGCCCTGCTCGATCGCCTGCGCATCGCCGTCTTCCCCTGGTCCGAACTGGAGAAACAGGCATGAGCGAATTGAAGATCGAGAAGGTCTGGAAAGAATATGGCGACCAGATCGTGCTCGAGGACGTGTCACTGACAGTCGCCTCGCGCGCCTTTGTTGCTCTCGTCGGCCCTTCCGGCTGCGGCAAGACCACCTTCCTGCGCATGCTGCTCGGTCAGGAACAGCCGACCAAGGGCAAGATCCTGCTCGATGGCGAGGCGCTGCCGCCGGAGCCGGGGCCCGATCGCGGCGTTGTCTTCCAGCGCTATTCCGTTTTCCCGCACCTGACCGTTCTCGGCAACGTGCTGCTCGGCAAGGAACTGACCGCAGCACGCTACAGGGCAAAGCTCTTCGCTGCCGCCCGCCGCAATGCCATCGAGGAAGCCCGCCAGCTGATCGCCGAGGTCGGACTCAGCGGTTCCGAAGGCAAATATCCGGCACAGCTTTCCGGCGGCATGCAGCAGCGCCTTGCGCTGGCCCAGGCGCTCATCATGAAGCCGAAGGTGCTCTTGCTCGACGAACCCTTCGGCGCGCTCGATCCCGGCATCCGCGCCGAGATCCACACGCTGATGAAGCGGCTCTGGAATGAGACGCGGATGACCGTCGTCATGGTCACGCATGACATGCGCGAAGCCTTCACGCTCGCAAGCCGCGTCGTCGCCTTCGAGCGGCGGCGCGACCGGCCCGAAGAGAAGGAGCGCTACGGCGCCACCATTACCAAGGACATTTCCATCTGGCCGCCACGCCTTGCCGGCCAGCCATCGATCTTCAGCCCCGACCGGGACGGCCCGGTCGTTTCCCTGGGGCATAGCCGGGACGACCTGGCACCGTCAGGAGAGAAGCCATGATACATGTGAGACGCTCGCCCGAAGAGATCGCCGCAAACCGTGCGCGCTACGAGGAGCATCAGAAGAAGGGGCTGAAATTCGCGCCCAAGGCCCTGCCCGGCCTGAGCCCGCTGCCGGCACCAGCCATCGATGCGGCTGCCGTCATCCACCAGGAGATCATTCCGGGCGGCTGGTACTGGTCGACGAAGCTTTTGCGCGGCGAAGCGGTCCGCATCGATCAGGCGGAGGGCAATTCCGCCGTGGCGCTGATCGCCTGGAACGCCGCCGATACGAGCGAGCGGATCAACCTCGTCGATACCGCCAAGGTCCAGTGGACGACGGCGCTCGGCAAGGGTCGCGTGATCTTCTCCGATATGGGCCGCGTCATGTTCTCGATGATCGAAGACAGTTGCGGTGCGCATGATTGCCTGATGGGCGGATCGACTTCTGCCTCGAACGCCGCGAAATATCCGGGTGAAAAGACACGCAACACGCGCGACAATCTGGTTCTCGTTGCCGGCAAGCTCGGCCTAGACCGCCGCGACATCCCCGGCATCCTCAATCTTTTCGCGCCCGTGCGCCTTGCCAAGGTGGGCGGTTTCGGCTGGCAGGGCAAGCGGTCCAACAGCGGCGATTATGTGGAGCTGCGTGCCGAGATGGACATGCTGGTCGGCTTTTCCAATTGTCCGCATCCGCTCGATCCCGATCCGACGTACCAGCCGAAGCCCGTCGTCATCACCCGCTACGAGGCGGCGGTCGCCGCTGCGGATGATCTTTGCCGAACGGCAAGTGCCGAAGCCGTGCGCGGCTTCGAAAACAACGCCCTGATGCAGGCTTGAGGAGAAGACTATGTCCGATTTCATCCAGACCTTCCCTGCCCGCAGCCTGGAAACCGCAGTGGAAAACCATTTCATCGCCGCCGAAGCGCCGTGGTCCGGCATCGTCCGCAAGGGCCAGACGATCCGCATCGAGGACAGTTACGGCCAGCAGGCAATCGACACGCTTTTCTACCGTGCCGACGATTTCTCCGAGCGCTATTCCAACCAAGATACGATGCGCATGCAGGGTGCCGCCTATGTCGGCATCGGCACGAAGATCATGTCGAGCGAAGGTAACGTCATGCTGACGATGACAGCCGACAGTTGCGGCCGCCATGACACCTCGGCCGGCGCCTGCTCATGCGAGAGCAATACGGTGCGCTTCGGCCACGGCACGAAATATCTTCATGCCTGCCGCGACAACTTCCTGCTCGAAGTTTCGAAACACGGAATGGGTAAGCGCGATATCGTGCCCAACATCAATTTCTTCATGAACGTGCCGATCCAGCCCACCGGCGAGATGACGATCGTCGACGGCATTTCGGCGCCGGGCGACTACGTGGAACTCGTCGCCGAGATGGACGTGCTCTGCGTTATCTCCAACTGCCCGCAGATCAACAATCCCTGCAACGGCTTCGATCCGACGCCGATCCGGGTGCTGATCTGGGATGGCGAGGCCTGATCATGTTCAAGAAAGTCCTGATCGCCAACCGGGGCGAAATCGCCATCCGGGTCATCAAGACGCTGCGACGGATGGGCATTGCTTCCGTCGCCGTCTATTCCGATGCCGACCGCTTTGCAAAGGCCTCACTGCTGGCCGACGAAGCCGTGCGCCTCGGCCCGGCCTCGGCGAGTGAAAGCTATCTCAATGTCGATGCGGTCATCGCCGCCTGCAAGGCGACGGGGGCGGAGGCGGTGCATCCCGGCTACGGCTTCCTGTCGGAAAATATCGGCTTTGCCGAACGACTTGCCGCCGAAGGCATCGCCTTCATCGGCCCGCGGCCCGAACACCTCTCGGCCTTCGGCCTGAAGCATACGGCACGCGAACTCGCCCAGGCGAGCGGCGTGCCGCTGCTGCCCGGCACCAGTCTGCTGTCGAGTGCCGATGAAGCACTCGCCGCAGCCGAAACGATCGGCTATCCCGTGATGCTGAAAAGCACGGCCGGCGGCGGCGGCATCGGCATGCAGCTCTGCGCCGATCCCGAAAGCCTGAAGGCATCCTTCGAAAGCGTGCAGCGCACCGCACAGGCAAGCTTCGGCGATGCGCGCGTCTATATCGAGCGTTTCGTGGCCGAGGCACGGCATGTCGAGGTGCAGATCTTCGGCAATGGCGAAGGCAAGGTCATCGCGCTCGGTGAGCGCGACTGCTCGCTGCAGCGGCGAAACCAGAAGGTGGTCGAGGAGACTCCAGCCCCCGGCCTTTCTGCCGCCACGCGCGCGCGCCTGCACAAGGCAGCCGTCGACCTCGGCGCGGCGGTCTCCTACGAGTCCGCCGGTACCGTCGAGTTCATCTACGATCCCCTACGCGAGGAGTTCTACTTCCTCGAGGTGAATACCCGCCTGCAGGTCGAGCATCCGGTCACCGAAGCCGTGTTCGGCGTCGATCTCGTCGAATGGATGATCCGCCAGGCGGCAGCTGAGGATATGCTCTCGGGTGCGGAAGCGCTGCAGCCGAAGGGAGCCGCAATCGAAGTGCGCGTCTATGCCGAGATGCCGCATGCCGATTTCCGCCCCAGCGCCGGCCTGCTGACAGAAGTCTCCTTCCCCGAGGATGCGCGCATCGACAGCTGGATCGAGACCGGAACGGAAGTGACGCCCTTCTATGATCCGATGCTCGCCAAGGTGATTGTAGCTGCTGAAGATCGACGGACGGCGATCGAAAAGCTGAAGACGGCCCTCAAGGGAACGTCGATATCGGGTATCGAAACCAATCTGGATTATCTTCGCGCTATTGCCGGCTCGGAACTTCTTGCCAGCGGCAAGGTTGCGACGGCGGCGCTCCGCGACTTTTCCTTCGTGCCCGATGTCATCGAGGTGATCGCGCCTGGCGCCCAATCGAGCATTCAGGAACTGCCGGGCCGCCTTGGCCTCTGGCATGTCGGCGTGCCACCGAGCGGACCGATGGATGAGCGCTCCTTCCGCCACGCCAACCGCCTCGTCGGCAATGGCGACACGGTGGCAGCACTGGAGCTGACAGTGTCCGGCCCGGTGCTGAAGTTCCACACTGATACGGTGGTCGCGCTTGCTGGCGCGAGGATGGCGATGAGCGTCGACGGCGAGAAGCTGCCGCATGGCGAGGCCGTGATGATCCGCGCCGGCCAGATCCTCTCGATCGGCAGCATCGATGGACCTGGGCAGCGCGCATACCTCGCCGTAGCAGGCGGTTTCGCCGCCCCGGTCGTGCTTGGCTCGCGCGCGACATTCGGGCTCGGCCAGTTCGGCGGCAATGCCACCGGCACGCTGAAGACCGGTCATGTGCTGCATCTTGCCCGTCAGGCCGCAGCCGATGCGCCGAAGCCGGCAACAGAGCCTGCGGAATTGACGCGCGAATGGGAAGTCGGTGTCGTCTATGGTCCGCATGGCGCACCCGATTTCTTTCAGGATGGCGATATCGAGACACTGTTTTCGACTCGCTACGAGGTGCATTTCAACAGCGCGCGCACCGGCGTGCGCCTGATCGGTCCCGCCCCGACATGGGCGCGCAGCGATGGCGGCGAGGCCGGCCTTCATCCCTCCAACCTGCATGACAATGCCTATGCGATCGGCGCTATCGACTTCACTGGCGACATGCCGATCATTCTCGGACCGGACGGGCCGAGCCTCGGCGGCTTCGTCTGCCCGGGAGTGATCGCCCGTGACGAGCAGTGGAAGATGGGCCAGTTCAAGCCGGGCGACCGCATCCGCTTCCATCCCGTCGCGCGGCCTGAAGATCCGATTGCCGGCCCAGTGGTGCATCGGGCGAAGGAAGAGGCGGGCTCGCCGATCATCGGGCAACGCCACGATGGACCTGTCTCGGTCGTCTACCGCCGGCAGGGTGATGACAATCTGTTGGTCGAATATGGGCCGATGACCCTCGATATCGCCTTGCGGCTCAGGGTGCATCTCTTGATGCAGGCCGTATCACAGGCGCGCCTGCCCGGCATCATCGACCTCACGCCCGGCATCCGCTCGCTGCAAATCCATTATGATGACACTGCGTTGACCCGCAAACGTCTGCTCGGCCTGTTGGCCGAGATCGAGGCGAGTCTGCCTTTAGCACAAGACGTCAAGGTTCCGAGCCGCATCGTGCATCTGCCGCTGTCCTGGAACGACCCGGATGCCGAACTCGCCATGCGCAAGTATCAGGAACTCGTGCGGCCAAGCGCGCCCTGGTGCCCCTCCAACATCGAGTTCATCCGCCGCATCAACGGGCTGGCGGACGAACAGGCGGTGCACGACGTCGTCTTCGACGCCAGCTATCTCGTGCTCGGCCTCGGCGACGTCTATCTAGGCGCGCCGGTCGCGACGCCCGTCGATCCGCGCCACAGGCTGGTGACGACGAAATACAATCCGGCCCGCACCTGGACGCCGGAAAATGCCGTTGGTATCGGCGGGGCCTATATGTGTATCTATGGCATGGAAGGGCCTGGCGGCTACCAGCTTTTCGGCCGTACCATTCAAGTCTGGAACACCTGGCGGCGGACGCCGGTTTTCCCCAAGAACAAGCCGTGGCTGCTCGATTTCTTCGACCAGATCCGCTTCTTCCCGGTCGATCATAGGGAATTGGCAGAAGCCCGCGGCGCCTTCCCGCATGGCGGTTATCCCATCCGGATCGAGGAGACGGAATTCTCCTACACCGCCTATGAGAGGGAATTAAAGGCGAGCGCCACCTCCATTGGGATCTTCAAGGCGAGCCAGCAGGCGGCTTTCGATGCCGAGCGCCAGCGCTGGAAAGAGGCGGGCCTCGACAGCTTCGTCACTGACGAAGGCACCGGTGAGAGCCCGGATGGGGATATTCCAGAAGGTTGCTTCGGCGTTGCCAGCGCCGTACCCGGCAATATTTGGAAACTACTGGTCGAGCCGGGCGCACCGGTCGCCGCTGGAGACACGCTTGCCATTATCGAATCCATGAAAATGGAAATCAACGTCACCGCACATGCGCCGGGTCGCGTCCGTGATCTGCGTGCCGGACCCGGGCGAAACGTCAAAGCGGGCGATATCATTGTTGTTCTGGAGGAATGCTGAACCATGCTGCCGACTATTCTGGACCTGGCAAGCCTTCGTGCAGCCTATGCGGCCGGCACTACCCCGCTCGACGTTATCGAGACTGTGATTGCCCGTCGTACAGCCTCGAAGGATCCGGCGATCTTCATCACGCCGACGCCTGCTGATACGCTGCGGGCCGAGGCGCGCGCCCTGACGGAGCGCGCCCCGGAGGCAAACTGCCTGCCGCTCTGGGGCATTCCCTTCGCTGTGAAGGACAATATCGATGTGGCGGGGCTGCCGACGACGGCCGGCTGCCCTGCCTTCGCCTATCATCCCGAAAAGGACGCAACCGTGGTCGCGCGACTGCGAGCCGCGGGCGCGATCGTCATCGGCAAAACCAATCTCGACCAGTTCGCGACCGGTCTCAACGGTACACGCTCGCCCTACGGAGCGCCT
Organism: Rhizobium sp. SVR5-2C; assembly: GCF_056755115.1. Classification (NCBI taxonomy): domain Bacteria; kingdom Pseudomonadati; phylum Pseudomonadota; class Alphaproteobacteria; order Hyphomicrobiales; family Rhizobiaceae; genus Rhizobium; species Rhizobium sp. SVR5-2C. The sequence continues at coordinate 126,932 of NZ_JBNDHT010000001.1, forward strand.
CGCTCGGTCTTCGACGAGAATTATGTGTCGGGCGGCTCGAGCTCCGGCTCAGCGGTTGCCGTCGCCTCGGGCCTGGCAAGCTTCGCGCTCGGCACGGACACGGCAGGCTCTGGTCGGGTGCCGGCGGCTTTCAACAATCTCGTCGGCATCAAACCGACACCGGGACTAGTGCCGATTGTTGGGGTGGTGCCTGCCTGCCGCAGCGTCGATGTCGTCACCGTCTTTGCTGGTACAGTCGGCGACGGCGTCGCGATCCGCAAGGTGATGGAGGGCTACGATGCCGCCGATCCGTTTTCGCGCAAGGCGGTTCCATCCAGCCTGCCCACCTCCGGTCTGCGGATCGGTGTGCTCGACGGAGCCGAGCGGGAGTTCTTCGGCAACAGGCACGTCGAAGCTCTCTATGATGCCGCAATCGAAAGAGCGCGCGCACTCGGCGCCACCATCGTTCGCTTCGATTACGCGCCGTTCCGGCAGGCGGCCGAACTGCTCTACAACGGCCCCTGGGTCGCTGAACGCCTGGCGGCCGCTAAGGATTTTCTCGCGACGAACGCCGCCGACTTCGACCCGACGGTCCGTACCATCATTGACGGCGCGAGAGCCTATGACGCGGTCGCCGCCTTCGAAGGCAGATACAAGCTCGAAGCGCTGCGCCAAAAGACCGGAAAGGAATGGGAAAAAGTTGATATTCTGATGGTGCCGACCTCGCCGACCACCTACACGGTCGAAGAAATGATGGCGGATCCGATTGTGAAAAACGGCCATTTCGGTCGTTACACCAACTTCGTCAATCTGCTCGATTGCGCGGCGATCGCCATTCCAGCCGGTTTCGATGCCAATGGTCATCTCCCAGCCGGCGTGACTCTGATCGGGCTGGCCTATACCGATGAAGCCCTCGCCCCCTTTGCCGACGCCATGCACCGAACCTTGAATGCAGGAATGGGCAAGGACCGCCTGGCGGCAATACCGGAGGCAAGCCGGGTGCCGCAGGCCGATGACGGCTTGGTGCCGATCGTCGTCGTCGGGGCGCATCTTACCGGCATGCCTCTCAACCATGAACTGACCCGAACAGGCGGCAGGCGGGTCAAATCCTGCCGCACTGCACCCGATTACCGCCTCTTCGTTCTACCGGATACCAACCCGCCGAAGCCGGGCCTGATCCGCGAACCTGGCCTTGACGGCAAAGGCCTCGAAGTTGAGGTTTGGAAAGTCACTCCGGAAGCTTTCGGCCGTTTTGTGCAGAATATCCCTGCCCCGCTCGGCATCGGTAAGATAACGCTTGACGACGGTTCTCAGGTTTCAGGTTTTCTCTGCGAGGCTCATGCAATCGAAGGCGCGCGCGAAATCACCGAATTGGGAGGCTGGCGCGCCTACATGACCGACCAAAGGAGCTCGAAATGGCGAGCATGAAGTCCCATCTCAAAAGATTCCTGCGGGCGATACTCGCCGGCCTTGAAACACGAAGCGACTCGCGACGGTTCGGTCGCGCAAGGCGGTAATCGATTATAGGTCGATCCTTTCGCCGCAGATCACGTGACGAGGCGGGACCGAGATGGTGCCGCCTTCGCCATGATTTGCTTCCACGTCTGAGGACGATCGCGAATAAAGGGTCGCACGCGCTGCGGCCCCTCGATTTGTTGACCGATCTCCGCATGAGTCTGGCAGCCAACGAGTTGAAGAAGCCGGCAGTCAGCACCGAGGCTGTGGCCGAGACGGTCGGGTATCAATCTGTTTCGGCGTTCCGCCGTGTGTTTGCCGAAAGGATGGGGATGACGCCGGGGGAATGGCGCCGACTGGCGCACAATGGCGGCTAGACGCGCGGCCTGAGCGCCACGCGTGTCAGATTGATCCTTTCGCGCATCATATTGAGCGAATACAGTCTCGATATTTTCACCGTCGGCCGTAAATTGGGCTCCGTAATCACTTGATGAGGAGCCACCCAATGAACATCAGCATCGCCTCTAACGAAAAGGCAACCGCCGCACACGCCGAAATCCATGCGCGGACCGCGACCACGCGATCGACGCCGACAAACGCTGTCATCGAAAACATTCTGAGCCGTAGTGCCGCCAAGTACTACGACCCCAACGCCACGCTGAGCGACGATCAGATCCGCGACCTGGTGCGGATCGGCACTTCGGCGCCGACCTCCTTCCACCTGCAGAACTGGCGGTTTATTGCCGTGCGTACACCGGCTGGATCGATCTGAACTCTCCCATCGCAACCTTTTGAACCAGTTGGGATCGATCACATGAACATCCTCCATATTGATAGCAGCCCTCGTCTGGAATCGCATAGTCGCGCGCTTTCGGCGGCAATCGTCGAAAGGCTTCTCGAGGTTGCATCTGGGGCAGGCATCAGCCGGCGTGACATTGGGGCAGACCCCCTGCCCCAAACCGTTGCCCTCTATGCCGCTGCGTTGGCCTCGCCGGCCACGTTGGCCGCCCCGCCGGCGGGTTCTCTCGATCTTTCGGAGGCGCTTATTGCGGAGGTCGAAGCGGCCGATGTGGTTGTTATCGGAACGCCGATGCACAATTTGACTATTCCCTCGGGTCTCAAAGCTTGGATCGACCAGATCCTGCGTGTCGGCCGCACAATGAAGTCGACGCCGGCGGGAAAAGAGGGAATGCTGCGAGACCGGCCGGTGTTTATCGGCGTTGCGTCCGGCGGCTTCTATACTGGTGAGCGAGCCAACCAGCCGGATTTTCTCACGCCCTATCTGTCGGTGGCACTCAGCTCCATTGGGCTGAAGACCCAACAATTTCTCCCATTACAGGGCACTGCTTTCCTCGACTGGGACCATGCGCCGTTAGCGAGGAGCAAAGCGCTCGCTGCTCTCGACCTGACCGCCGTAGAGCACCTGCGAGAATTCCACAATTACCCTGCGGTGCTCGCCAGCGCCGGCAGTCAGTCTCGCTCGCGCCGGCAATCGTAGCCGGGAGCATTCTGAGGACGCACATATACGTTTTGGCGCCAGCGTCCTAACCCTCCGGCCGCCGCCGAACCATGAATGAGAGGCTTCAGATGTTTTCATCAGTTAGTACCCTTTTCAAAGTTGGCGACAGGATCACCGACAAATCAGCACCGCCCGATGACATCGCTGTGCGCGAATGGCTCGGACCGGAGGCATTCGGCCACTGGTCCGAACTGCGGACTTGGATCGACGGGTTTTATCCTGCAGTTTTCGAGCCGGACTGGCTCTACGGCGGCAAGAACCGCGGCTGGTCCTTGCGCTACAAGAAAACCAAGGCATTCACCACGTTGGTGCCGGAATACCGCCGGTTCTCTGCCCTAGTGGTCATGGGCGGAGCAGAACGCGAGAAGTTCGAGGAACGGCGTTACGTCTGGCGCCCGCAATTGGTCAATCTCTACGATGAAGCGAAAACATATATCGACGGAAAATGGCTGACGGTCGGTACCGCCTCGGCAGATGATCTGCACGATGTGAGAGAACTTCTGACAATGAAGCGACCGCCACTGGCGCACAATTGAAGCCAGAAAGACCGGGCTCGTGGCGCGACGTCACACAGGAAGCCGACGTTAAACCTTTGGCCGCGGGCGTCCCGCCGACAGCGATCTGCGTGGGATCGAGAAGACACCTCCACGCCTCTTAAATTACCGAACCAACCAACACACATAGGGGAGTTGATTCTCATGAAAGCGATTGTAGTCGGACCAGGCTGCATGCACGGCCGGAATGAAGCTGGTGGAGCGGCCCGAGCCGCAGACTGCGATAAACGACGTCGTCGTAAAGGTTCACGCGGCGGAATTCGTCAACGCCGAACTCGAATGGCTTCGAGCCGGACTGATCGCTCGTTTCATGATCGGGACGCCATCGATCCTCGGCCATGAGTTGGCCGGCGTGGTCACTGCGTTGGGTTATGGCACCACGGGGCTGTCGATAGGTCAACGGGGGTTCGGCCTATCGGACTGTATCGGGGACGGCACGCTCGCTGAATATGTCGCATAGAGGCTCGCAATCTCACGCCTCTGCCGGGGCGAGGTCGATTTACAGCGGGTGCGAGCCTGCCGATATCTTGCCTGACCGCATGGCAGGGCCTTTTCCAGCATGGTCGCCTTCAGGCGGGGCAAACTGTACTGGCACATGGGGCAGCCGGCACCGTCGGTTCCCTCGTGACGCAGCTTGCGCGGGAAGCGGGAGCCTATGTCACAGGTACCGGACGGGCAACCGATCGTCAGAAGGCCCTAGACTAGGGGGCGAATGAATTCCTCGACCTTGCAAGCGACACGCTGGAAGACGTTGGCGGCGTCGATCTAGGGTTCGACGTACTTGGCGGCGAGTTCAGACGCGGTCGGCGGCTGATCGGAGGAACGCTTGTAACAGCCGTTGGACCGACGGATATTCGTCTGATCGCGCACAGCTTTCCGAGATCGAACATCGGCAAAGTCTCTAGCCTGGGTGATGCGGTCGCGACCTTCAATTCGACTGAGCGGCGCCCGGGTAAGACGGTCATCCGCGTTGCCTTGAGAAACCGAGTGGGCGCGGCGCACGGATCTTTGGAGAGCCAATTGGCTCTCCAATTTGGCTAGGCTCGCCAAGTCGATGAAACAGGCAGCCTGAGATCGCCGAGATCAGAAACTGTACCGCCGGTCGAGCTCTGTGAGCGCAGACTGGATTTCATCGATCGAAACAGGCTCCGGTGTTCCGGGAATATGACGGAACGCCGGCTTCGAATCGGTCGCATAGAAGTCTGAAGCCCATGCCGCCAAAATGGTCCGTTTGTCGTCGGCTGACAGTGCAGTCGCTTTCACCACGTCGATCGGCCGCTGAAGCTGCATGCCCTGGAGCAAGATCGCCGGACCCATCGTCATGGCATTGCTCGCGGCCCGCTGCAACATATCGTGCATGTCGAGCCTCCTTAACGCACGTGCGGATCTCTGTCTCGCCGAAGGTGAGACGCGGCGATGGCATCAATCTCCGGCGCCAGCAAATCGTGCTTTTCGGCAAAGGCGGCAAACAGGCCCCGCGCAGTCTCTGCTTCTATCTCGCCGAGCAGTGCCGCGCGGCAAGCCTTCAGCGCAACCGAATGGGCGGCGTCCCTAAGCGATGGAGGCCATTCGGAAAGATGTCGATAGGCGTCCATGACGCTGCGAACCTCGGCGGGAATGCCAAGGCCGACAAGAATGGACACAGGTTGTTTGAACATGTCGGGTTTCATGACGCTCTCCTTTCCAACCCGCGATGTTGACGGGCGCCGTGACGACGACGCCCTTTCTCCAAAGCTCTGATTAGGCGGCCTTCTGCGCTTCGATCTGCGCCGGGGCGGCCGGGCGTGCAAGAGCCGGATTGGTCTGGATGTCGATCTTCCGCCGCTTAAGGGCCTCCGGGATTTCTCGAACGAGATCGATCGACAGGAGACCGTTCTTCAGTTCGGCGCCGTTCACCCTGACATGGTCTGCCAGCTCGAACCGGTGCTCGAACGGCCGGGCGGCGATGCCGCGATGCAGATAGCCTTCGGACGCCGTCTCCTGCTTCTTGCCGGTGACCGTGAGTAGATTGGATTGGAAGGTGATGTCGAGATCATCCTGGGCAAAGCCCGCCACTGCAATCGAGATGCGATAACTGTCATCACCAGTCTTGACGATGTCATAGGGCGGCCAATCGCTGATCGAGCGGGCGCGCTGGGCATTTTCGAGAAGATTGAAGACCCGGTCAAAGCCAACGCTCGAGCGGAACAAAGGTGCATAGTCGTAAGATGTTGCCATAGCCATATCCTCCTTGAAGCAACATGGGTACGCAAGCGCCGAAAGACGGGCGCTCCAAGCAAGACCAGCCCTGTCTTCAGCGGCTGGCGGCAATCGATCTGGTTTTTGGGATTTTCGGATTCAAGACCACCCGGAAAAAAAATCGACGATCGTTCCAGGTCACGTCAGGGAGATTGCGATTACCCCTGCTCAATTCCCTTGGTGATCGCTGTACGCTGACATTCCCACTCCAAAGCAGAGTTTGGCAACTTATATAGAACGAGAATTGTTATGCCGTTTGCCTGACAGGAGACATGTATGAGCCAAGACGCATACCAGCTTCTGGGCTGAAACCGGATGCGCATCAAAAGGAAATTCAGAGCACATTTCGCAAGCTCGCAAAGAAGTTGCACCCCGACTTAAACCCCGGCGATAAACGTGCCGAGGCAAAATTCAAGGAGATTCCGCTGCGTACGAGCTGTTGAGCGACGAAGAAAAGCGCGCCCGCTTCGACCGCGGTGAGATCGATATGACGGGCGCCGAACAAGCGCCCCGCAACTTCTATCGCGACTACGCATCGGCAGCCGGTCCTGGTGAGCCCCATCACAATGGAGCCGCTGTGCCGATTTTGGTGATGTGGACAATGTTTTCGCGAGCTTTTTTCGCGAAGCGCGGGCCCCGGGTGGGTCTCGATTCGTGCTTCTGGACGCGACCGCCATTTCTCATTGGAAGTCGATTTCTTCGACTCGGCCAATGGCGCCACGACCAAGGTCAGCCTTCCCGCCGGCCCGGCGCTTGAAGTCCAGATATCGGCCGGCACGCGTGACGGTCAGACCCACTACGGGGCAAGGACGATGGTTTCGGGGCGGTCCTGCCGGCGACGCACTGATCGATATCCCACCCGCTTTTTCACCCGCGATGGCGACGATATCCGCCTCGACCTGCCAGTCACGCTCAGCGAAGTCGTGCTTGGCGGCAAGGTGCGCGTGCCGACGCCCTCCGGCCCGGCAACGTGGTCCTGCCGCCCAATTCCAGCAGCGGAAAGGTATTGCGCATCCGCGAAAGAGTATGGATGATTTGATCATGGGCGATCGCGAATTCCGTCATCGCCTCAAGATCGAGGCGACTGAGCTGGAACTGTGGATCGAGTAGGGTTGCCTTACACCGCAGATCGCCGAGGACCAGCGCGACTTCGGGGATGCACATGTTGCCCGCGCGCGCCTGATCTTGGACCTGACGCGCGACATGGGGGTCAACGAGGCGGGCGTTGATGTTGTGATGGATCTCGTCGATCAGTTCCACAGCCTTCGCAGCGTCATGCGCGATCTGGTCTTGGCTGTTAGCAGACAGGATGCGGCAGTGAAGCAACGCTTGCATGCCGCCTTGGACGGACCGACGCACAATCTTCATAGTGCCACGATCGTGTGGGGAACTGAAGGAGCCGTGAAGTAGTCCTTAGTGCACGGCCTTGCTCACCATCCGGTAGGGATGCACGGCATTGAATTGCGAGATCATGGTAGACGCCTGAAGCAGCACGCGCTCGGCGTTCTGAACATTGTCGCGCGCCAGCTCGTCGGCGTTGACGCGGATTGCCTGCGCCATGTTGGCCGAAAGTGCGGCAAAGTGGCGGTTGCCTTCGACATAGGCCTCGTGTGCGGTACCCTCCAGAACGCGCGCAATATCGGCAAAGACCTCTTCTCGCTCCTCGATGCTGAGGTCTTTCATCATTTGAATTTTCTCTTCCATTTCGGTCTCACTCTGAACAGGCGTGCGATGCTGACCGAGCCCTTGCCCCCTCGATCGGGGAAAAAGCTAGGAAGGGAAAAATGTGGTTTCAAGCCTCAGTGCAGCTTGAACTCGCCTTCAACGCGGCGCCATTCGTTCGGTCCGATCAGACGCTGATGGGTATAGCGGACGGAATGCAGCGGACCGTCGAGGCTCGTCTGCCAGAAGCCCAGGAACTTGTGCATCTCGGGAAAATCGGGCGCGAGGTCGTAGTCCTGCCAGACATAGGTCTGTAGCACGGACTCGAAATCGGGAATGCGGTAGAGGATGTGTGCGGTGGTCAGACCATAGCCGTTGAGTTGGCGCTCCAGATCCGATGAGAATTGCATGCTTCATCTCCGTTTCATAACACTGTGAAGGTGGCTCAAAATTGTATACCCATCAACCGATTTTAAACGTAAGAAGCCCGTTTATTGTTCCTTTCCAGCATGTTAGCAGCAGCTCGTTACGAGTGCTAATTTTTCTTCTCCACCCTCTTGAAAAGAGAAAAAACCAAAAATAAGTTTTTCGCGCGAACGCTCAGACGAGGTTCGCACCCGCCCGGACTGGTGTCCGGTCCGGCAGGGAACAACGTCATCTTTTTTGCTCAACGGAGGAAAACATGTCGTTCCGACCGCTTCATGATCGCATTCTCGTCCGCCGGGTCGAATCCGAAGAAAAGACCAAAGGCGGGATCATCATTCCCGATACCGCCAAGGAAAAGCCGCAGGAAGGCGAAGTCATCGCCGTTGGTCCTGGCGCGCGCAACGATGCCGGTCAGCTTCAGGCGCTCGACGTCAAGGCGGGAGATCGCATCCTGTTCGGCAAATGGTCCGGTACCGAGATCAAGATCAACGGCGAAGACCTGCTGATCATGAAGGAAAGCGATGTCATGGGCATCATCGAGGCACAGGCCGAGCAGAAGAAAGCCGCCTAAGAGCGCAATCCGTAGATCCAACCACCGGTCAGATAGCTGCCTATTGAGGAGTTAAAAAATGGCTGCGAAAGAAGTCAAATTCAACACCGACGCCCGTGAACGCATGCTGCGTGGGGTCGATGTGCTTGCCAATGCCGTGAAGGTCACCCTTGGCCCAAAAGGCCGCAACGTCGTCATCGACAAGTCCTTCGGTGCTCCACGCATCACCAAGGACGGGGTTTCGGTCGCCAAGGAAATCGAACTGGAAGACAAGTTCGAGAACATGGGCGCCCAGATGCTGCGCGAAGTCGCGTCGAAGACAAACGACCTGGCCGGTGACGGCACCACGACAGCGACTGTACTTGCACAGGCTATCGTCAAGGAAGGCGCCAAGGCGGTCGCTTCTGGTATGAACCCGATGGACCTAAAGCGCGGCATCGACATTGCTGTCGAGGCCGTCGTCAAGGAACTGAAGACCAACGCTCGAAAGATCACCAGCAATTCCGAGATCGCTCAGGTGGGCACAGTGTCGGCCAATGGCGACGCCGAGATTGGTCGCTATCTTGCCGAAGCGATGGAGAAGGTCGGCAACGAAGGCGTCATCACCGTCGAGGAAGCCAAGACCGCCGAGACCGAACTCGAAGTGGTCGAAGGCATGCAGTTCGACCGCGGCTATCTCAGCCCCTACTTTGTCACCAACCAGGACAAGATGCGCGTCGAGTTCGAGGATCCCTACATCCTGATCCACGAAAAGAAGCTTTCGAACCTGCAGACCATGCTCCCGGTTCTCGAAGCTGTCGTTCAGTCGTCCAAGCCGTTGCTGATCATCGCTGAAGACGTCGAAGGCGAAGCACTTGCGACCCTCGTCGTCAACAAGCTCCGCGGCGGCCTCAAGATCGCTGCTGTCAAGGCTCCGGGCTTCGGCGACCGCCGCAAGGCCATGCTGGAGGACATCGCCATCCTGACGGGCGGCACTGTCATCTCCGAAGATCTCGGCATCAAGCTTGAAAATGTCACCCTCAACATGCTCGGCCGAGCCAAGAAGGTATCGATCGAAAAGGAAAACACCACCATCATCGACGGTGTTGGCTCCAAGGCTGAGATCGATGGTCGCGTTGCACAGATCCGTGCGCAGATCGATGAAACCACCTCCGACTACGACCGCGAGAAGCTGCAGGAACGTCTTGCCAAGCTCGCTGGCGGTGTCGCCGTTATCCGCGTCGGCGGTTCAACGGAAGTCGAAGTGAAGGAGAAGAAGGATCGCGTTGACGACGCCCTGCATGCCACGCGTGCCGCCGTCGAGGAAGGCATTTTGCCAGGCGGCGGCGTTGCACTGCTGCGGGCGGTCAAGGCACTCGATAATCTCACGACCGTCAACCCGGACCAGAAGGTCGGCGTAGAGATCGTCCGCCGCGCGATCGAAGCACCTGTTCGCCAGATCGCCGAGAATGCCGGTGCAGAAGGCTCCGTGATTGTCGGCAAGCTGCGTGAGAAGGCCGATTTCTCCTACGGCTGGAACGCGCAGACCGGCGAGTACGGTGATCTCTACGCTCAGGGCGTCATTGATCCGGCCAAGGTCGTGCGCACCGCGCTCCAGGATGCCGCTTCCGTTGCCGGTCTGCTGGTGACGACGGAAGCGATGATCGCCGAAAAGCCCAAGAAGGATGCCGATCCGGCCCTGCCCGCTGGCGCCGGCATGGACTACTAAGAAGGCGTGCCCGCCGCGAAAGCGGCGGGCGTTCCTTGGAGCGGCAGATGACGAGCAGTCATCTTTCGAGGGAAGACCTCCGCATATGTGTCGATGTCGTCAAGACCATCGCGCGCGAACGCGGGATTGCAAAGGACCCGGCGGCCGTCGCCGAATTGATGACGGCTGTCGGCCGCTGCTTCAAAAGAGGCATCCGAGTCCACGACGAACTGGTGGAGGCCATGAGGGCCAACGCCTCGCAGGAAGCGCCCGGTCAATGACGCACCGGGCGCTTTGCAAGTCAGTTTCAAGGAGCCGCATCTGCCGTCATTCCTCGACGAGGTGATCCTGCGGCGCCTGCGGATCGGCGATGGCGTGGCCGACGTCGCCATCCGCCGCTCCGGCCGTCAGGTCGTGGTCGACGTCCTCGATCGCCGAGGCGATGTTCGGGTGGTCACGATGGCATAGGCCAGGCAGCAACTCAAAGGAGGCGGGGTCGCCCGCCTTGCCTATTCCGGCTCCTCTTCATTTGAGACCAACAGATCGATCAGGGCGGCAACTCTGCCGGTCGGCAGAGGCCGCCCTTCACCCATCAAGGCTTCGTCATTGTTAGCCCACGCAAATGCCTCAGCGAGTTCAGCCGCCGTCGCACCTGTCGCCCTGACCTCCGCCACCAGAATTTCATCGACAGGCCCAAGAATGGCGATGACGTCTTCAGATGTCATTGTCATATCCACTCTCCTTTCTCTTGTCTTGCTCTAATGTGGTGCGACCAACAAAAAAATCATTTCCTATGTCAGGCAATTCCACTCCTCTTGAAACGGCAAGCCACTGGATTATATCAATATTGTTCGATTGCCCAATGGGAATCGACAAGTCCAGGAAGCGGCCAAGTGCTCTTGGCGTCTCCTT